>JAVBRP010000259.1:0-7177 GCA_031547815.1 Bacteroidales bacterium
CTCTTTGCCGAAAAGAATGAGCAAATTGCCGAAACATTTGATGTGAAGCGAATCAAATATTTTATTCACACCATTTTTTATGAATTTGAACCCGATGCTGTTATAGCGCCCGATCATGTCGATTTGGAAACATTGGCGAAAAGTATATCGGTTTTTCTCACCGATCGATTCGCAAAAATCCCGAAGGATTCGGGATTGAAAAAATTCTTGGCACAACCCGATAAATATGGTTGGGATTTTAAGCGCAAATTGGTATGGGTCGGGTTAAACACGTATTTATTCAGGTATAATTGCGGCAGATACCTTATTAAAAAAAATAACGGCAAACAGGATATATCGGCCATTGACGATTTTCTTTGTCAAGAAAATACAATATGGTCCGGGCTTGGCGTAACGGATATTTTAGGCAAAACCTTAAATCTTCCCGACAATTTGCTGCACGATGTCAGGTCGTGGTACGAACGGCATTTTGCTTATTTTGAAGTTATTTCGGCAAAAAGCAACAAGGTGTTGCTTGTGAGAAATATCATCAATGACCAAACGTATGAGGTGATGACCGATACGGTTAACTCACCTTTCGTACCCGGCTTGATCTTAATCGGATCACTTGTCCCGTACGGAAAATATTGGTATTGGTCGGGCATTCAACACAATATCGGCAAGATAAAAATCGGAAAAGAGCTCGACGATTTGAAAAAGAAGTTCATTCACGACGCTCCGCAAATAGTATATCGCTATGATAAAGAACTTTTGGAGAAAGCGACAGAGGGGATAAAAATACAATATTCCGATTTTACAGAATATTTCGGTGACGACTTGGCCGTTTTTAAAGACGGGCTGTCGATGACCGCCGCTTTACAGAAGAAAGAAAGAGCGCGATACGAAAAACTGCCCGAAAAGGAGATGCGATCGCTCATGAAAAAGCATCGATTGGAAAACCCGTTTCCTAAAATCAATTTTCCGGATTATATTATAGAGTCGGACAACGGAGTGGCTGTTTACTTCAACGAAAATGAAGGCACTGAAATAATGCTCGGATTCGACGATTTGTTAAGCGGGCTGAAAAAACAAGGCGTTAACCTGACGGAAGACGAAAGCGAATCTATACGGGAATTCATATTTTCGGATTCGATCTGTCCGGATTTTGTGTACAAACTGACCAACAAATATGGTATTCAATCTGTACAAAAGGCATTTTTACTTTCCGCAGAAAACGATAATCTCGACTTTTTGCTTCACAAGTATAAAGGACATTTTTTCAGAAACAGATACCCGTACTTGAGTTTCTCCTAAACACCAAGGGACGAGGTTCAACCTCGTCCCAACGTACACAAAACTTACCTGCGAGCAGCATCATAGGTCAACCCGATTTGAACGGCAAAGCCCTCAACGAAGTTAATTGTTCACGGAATCAATCAAAACAATCACAAAATAATTAACTTTGTGTCATCATAGATGTTCCGATATGATGCATAAACGTCCCTTAAAATCGGATCCGAAAGAAAGATCGATGCGGAAAACATTGTTGTTTTTCGTTATTATCGGGGCGGCGGTTTCGTGTCTTCGCGACCCCGACGTCGACAATGCCGGCACAAGAGAAATGTCGGTGCAACAATATGTGGCGTTGTTGCAATCGGGAAAATTCGATGCCGGCGATATTCCCGTTTTCGCTATTTCGGATATCCCCGAACTATTCACGCATGTTCGGGACGTACGCAAACTGACATTTTATCCGTGGAAGAATCCCATGTCTTCTCGTTTCCGTCAGGAAACAGAAACCACCGTCGGCATGGTGGTTCTTTGGACCATCGAAGGCACACGCCTGGATGTCGATCACCCTTCGGAGGCGCCCACGGTAATAGACAAAACCTACTTCCGACAAATTTCGCAAAGCGTAGTGGTCGATCTGTACGAGCAATGGTGGGAAAAGAACGGTGGCAAAACGGCCCGCGAATTGAAGGAAATATCTCCGCTTGAAGGAACAAATCTCGTTTGGTACTGATAAAAAGGCTTCGACATTTTGGCGCCGGCACGATTTTGGTAAGCATTTTGCAGTAGTATAGAAGTTTCATATAAATACTTATTATAAAATGTATAATTTTAATCTGCCTGTTATTTGGATTATTTTCGGTGTATTTGCACTTTTGAGTTGGCTGATCTCCATGCAATTGAAAAGCCGATTCAAAAAATACTCCGAAATCCCCGTTAATTTCGGACTTACGGGAAAGGACGTGGCGGAAAAAATGCTTGCCGAAAACGGTATTCACGATGTGCAAGTAAAATCGGTCGAAGGCGAATTGTCCGACCACTACAACCCCACAAACAAAACCGTGAATCTGAGCCGCGCCGTGTTTTACAGCAACAGCGTGGCCGCTGCCGCAGTCGCCGCGCACGAATGCGGCCACGCGGTGCAGCATGCCAAAGCCTACGCATGGCTGACCATGCGTTCGGGGCTGGTGCCCATAGTCAGCTTTGCATCGCATTGGGTACAATGGGTGCTGTTGGCCGGTATCATCCTGATCAATACGTTTCCGCAACTCTTGCTGATCGGTATCATCCTCTTTGCGCTCACCACGCTTTTCAGTTTCGTCACCCTTCCGGTGGAAATCGACGCCAGCCGCAGGGCGTTGTCTTGGTTGAGCACTGCCGGCATCACCTCTTATTCCACTTATCCGAAAGCGCAATCGGCACTCAAATGGGCCGCTTACACTTATGTGGTTGCAGCGCTCTCGTCGTTGGCTACCTTGATATATTACCTGATGATCTATCTCGGACGCCGCGAATAGCCGATTTATACTTCTCGCGATATAATTTTACCTTTGCCCGCCCGATCGGGCGGGTAAACCGGGCTGTGCTTCGCGTCTTTTCGAGAGAATATCATCTCGAAAAGACGCAAAGCGCGAAAAATACAAATACATAAAACTTGGGCGTGCGAGGTATAAACGACATTAAAAAGTAATTTGACATGTACCCTTTTCGATTTATTTTTCGAAATATTTACACCCTATTCCGGTATGTATCATTTTAAACTCCATTATTTTACGTATTGATAAATGTAAAAACGATCGCTTTTGGGGATTTTTTTTTCAATTACTTTTAAAACATTTTGTTACTCCGGCTCGTATAATACATAAAATTAATTGTCGGGTATTTGTTAGACAAAGTTTTGTATTTTTGCAGGGTATTGAAAGTATGGCCAATAAACATTATAATCTGAAGAAATTAAGCGAAATCGCTCAGGGAGATGACGGATTTATCCGTGAGATGGTAGCGACATTCGTTGAAAACGTGACCGTTGAAATCGAAAGCATCCAAAAATTAAAGTCATCGGAAAGTTGGACGACCATTGCAGAAATTGCACATAAATTGGCTTCCAACTTTGCTTATTTGGGCGCCGACAACTTGCATGCTTTGGCGGTCAATATCGAAAGAAGTGTCATTAACGACGGGAACTTATCGGGAGTATCGGAAAAAACGACGGAATTGTGCTCGTTGGGTGAGTTGTTAATCAGTGAGTTAAAAAGAGATTTTGATATCCCCGATGCCGATTGAAATATCTTTTCTATATTTATGCCGGTTAACTCGGGAAGGTTATCGTGCATATTTGGAAAGTTGACGGGGATACAACAAGAAAAAAATATGCAATGAAGTTGTTAATTTGTGACGATGACCCGATGACTTTAAAGGCATTGGAGTTTCAGTTCAAAAAAGACGGGTATACGATACTCAAAGCAATTAACGGCAAGGATGCGCAACAAATATTGGCAGACGCGGACGATATCGATTTACTGGTGACCGACTTGTATATGCCGATGGTTACGGGATTAGAATTAGTAACCTACGTGCGTAAAACCCTGAATAAAAAAATCCCTGTTTTGGTGCTCACCCGCGTTAATGTGGAGGACACCATTTTGCATGCTTTCGAATTGGGCGCGGACGATTATTTGACCAAGCCTTTCAGTTTGGAAGAGATGTCGATCAGGGTTAAACACTTATTAAAGAAATGACAAAAACGGTAAAAATAAGTTGTGCCTGTGTGATCTGTTGGTTCACGCTGCTTGCGGGTGAAGCGCAACAGAAACCGGATGCCGATTCGCTGTTCCTGAAAGCACGCGAAGCGGCGTTTTCCGATCGGCGCGAAGAAGCGCGAAAACTGTGTCGTTTTCTGCTGTCGGAATATCCGGATTATTACGATGCGATTATTTTGACGGCGCGTACTTATGCGTGGGATCTGAATACCGATTCGGCGCGGAAAACGCTCACCCCCATGTTGGAAATAGAACCCGACAACTATGATGTTCTCACGTTGATGGCCGATAATGAAATATGGGGAAAGCAGTACGATAAAGCATTGACCGTTATCGACAAGGCTTTGGCCTACTATCCGTCGGACGAGGAACTGCTTTTCAAGAAAGCAAACGCCTTTCATCAGAAAAACGATAATACCTCGGCAATCAAGGTGTTGCACCAATTGTTGACGGCCAATCCCGATCACGTTCAGGGCAACGAATTGCTGAATACGATATTGCCGCCCTCCATGTTTACCGACGAGCTGTACAACAAAGCCGAGCAGGAAGCGCGGGCCGGAAATTGGAAGCAAGCGCGTGAATACTGCAAGGAGATATTGGATAAAACCCCCGATTATTTCGCGGCAGCGTTGTTGACCGCCCAAACACTTGCGTGGGAAAACAAATTCGATGACGCGCGTTCGATGACCCGCGAACTGGACGCCAAGTATCCCAACAATTACGATGTGGCGGATTTGAGGGTCAACATCGAGATGTGGGACAAGAAATACAAGGCGGCGCTGACGGAAGTGGATAAAGCGCTGACGATGTTTCCGCGCGACGAAAATTTCCTTTTCAAAAAAGCGAAAATACAATACCTGTCGAAAGACTATAAAGGCGCTTTGCAGACGCTCAACAAACTTTTCGAAGTCAACCCCGATCATAAGGAAGGCAACGAACTGTACAACAACATCATGAAAAATCATCGATACAAGGATTATGTCTTTATCGAAGATTATTTCGAATATTTTCAAGACCCGTACCTGAGCCGTAAGCTGATCACAAGCGCGGGCCTGTCCAAATGGACGAAATACGGCACTTATATCGCGAAATTGAACGTGGGCGAGGACCTTCCTTACGAATCGGTGGCCTACCAATTTGAAGCCGAAGCGTACCAACAATTGTTTCCCACCAATTATCTGTACCTCGATTATGCTTATTCGCGGAACGATTTTTTTCCGAAACATCGGGGTGCGGCCGAATTTTTTCAACGATTGCCGTGCGGATTCGAAGCATCGTTGGGCGCGCGATTCCTATACTGGACGGACTTTATATGGTACTACACCGGCTCGATATCGTGGTTGAAAAACAAAAATTATCTGGCCTTTCGGCCTTTTTTTCGTTTTACCGATTCCCGTCTGAACGATTCGTATACGTTGACTTATCGCCGTTACTTCAGCGAAAAGGAAGATTATGCTTATGCAATGCTGGGCTTCGGCGCTTACAGTGACGAATTTATTCAATTAAATCCTAACCCCGGAAATTCTTATATGGCACAAATAGGAATACTGAAATTCATCACCGTTCGCTGGTTCTTCTTGGCATCGTTGGGATACACCTACGACGACGGATTAAAAAGCAATACTTATCAGGCTTTGGCGGGTGTGAGATACTATTTTAACATGTTCAAATAACGTAAAAAATAATGATGCCGATCCGATATATAAGTTTCATTTTATGGCTGATGTTGTGCTTGCCGGATGTTCAAGCATACCAACAGCGGGATAATGCATCGGGATACCCCGAAACTTCGGTTCTCGACACACAAGAAGAGAAAGACACTTCTCTGTTTGCTTATCTGAATTTCGACACCGATCAACCCGACATGTTGGTGCGTTCGTTGATGATGATCATCATCCTTTCCATTCTTTGCCTGTGCGTATTGCTGGTTTGGATATTGATCAACCGCAACAAGATGCAGGCGCGGAAAGCCGAAACCGACCAGTTGATGGAGCAGTTTCAGTCGCTGCTGATCGATTACCTGTTCTCGGAACATAACGATGACGAATTGAAAAAGATAGAGCGAGTCGCAAATTCCGAATTTAATCGTCGAATACTGATCAATCAAATGATCGACTTGAGTATTAACCTCTCGGGCGAAGCTAAGGATAAGTTGCGCGAGTTGTATCTTTTGATGCATCTTGACCAAGA
Source organism: Bacteroidales bacterium (assembly GCA_031547815.1). Taxonomy (GTDB): domain Bacteria; phylum Bacteroidota; class Bacteroidia; order Bacteroidales; family UBA4181; genus JAIRLS01. Next base: position 6,219 of record JAVBRP010000259.1, read on the forward strand.
TTCCATCAGTAAGGTGTACAACCCGAAATGGCACATCCAGGTAAAAGGATTTCGCGAACTGGCTTTTATGGACATTCCCGAAGCCAACGACAAGATACGTCAGGCGCTGAAAAGCAAAAACGACATTCTACGCATGGAAGCGCAATTGGCGTTGGTGCGGTTGAATAAGGACGATCCTTTCGGATTTCTGGATTATCTGAAATATCCGTTTACGTTGTGGGAACAGCTCAACGTTCACGAATTGATCACTTTCCATAACCTGTCCATCCCCAAATTTTCGCGTTGGACCGTTTCGCAAAATAAAACGGTGGTGCTGTTTTCTTTGCGGATGATACAGGTATTCAAACAACAGGATGCGGCCCCGGCCATTATCGAATGTTTGAACCACCCCGACGAAGACATCCGCCACATGGCTATTCTGGTGTGCGGCGAAATACAATTGCGCGAAACGTTGCCGCATCTCAAGCACATGTACAAAAACGAAGAATATCGGAACTGCTTGGCAATCGTGCAGGCAATGGGCAAGATGCCCGACGAGTTGATGCTCGGGTTCCTGAAATTGGTGCTCGACAAGGAGGAGGACGTACAATTGCAGATTGAAGCCGCCATGGCGATCAATCGGATGGGTGAGGTAGGTATCGCCGCTTTGGTGAAACTCATGAAATCCGAGTACAAGAATTATCAAATCATCATCAGACACGTACTTGATAAAAGAATAAGCTAATGGGCCATATATTTTCCGACATATTCTTCTTCATCGTTAATAACGTCATTTTCGTATTAACGTGTTTCATATTCACGGTCTATGTTATATTGTCCGTCATATCGGCGGTCGCCCTTCGCAAATACTTGCGGAAGAACAGCTACGTGGACTACAATTCCATCATTCTGGCGCCGCTCACGCCGTCGGTATCGGTCATTGCGCCCGCTTACAACGAGGAACGCACCATCGTCGAAAA
>JAVBRP010000180.1:0-11679 GCA_031547815.1 Bacteroidales bacterium
GACAATGATAAATGAGACAATTTTTTTCATGGTAAAATTCAATTTTAGGTTATAACGAATTTGGTTTAAAAATTTAATTAACAACTTATTTTGGCGGAGAGAAAGGGATTCGAACCCTTGGTACCCTTTTGAGGTACACACACTTTCCAGGCGTGCGCCTTCGACCACTCGGCCACCTCTCCGTTCCGAATACTTTGCCCTCGCATCAAGGATTTCCACCTTGTGCGAATGCCTTTTTTCAGAGTGCCAAATTACAAATAATTGTTACAACTCATAACTTTATTATCAAGTAATTTTATTTTTTTGTTAAAAAGTCGAATCATTTCAATCGGAAAACGACGTTAATACATTATTTAACAATGTATTAACAGATAAACAAAGATTTGATCCGGATTTGATTTCTCGAAGGAAAGTATTAACATATTTATTACGAATTTATCGGAAATCGGAAATTTAGATGACGTGGCCGACCTATTGGGTTTTGAAAACCCGATAGGTCTCCGGGAAAAGCTGCCGGGTCTTTGATACCAAATAGGTTACCGGCTGCGTCATTGTAAACTTATTTTATCGTCATCTCTTACTGTCTCCGTTCGAAAAAAATCCGCTCGGCGTTGCGGCTTGTTGCCTGTAAAACTTCCGAAACGGGCATTTCTTTCAATTCGGCTATTTTCTGTACAATATTATATATGTATGCGCTTTCGTTTCGTTTTCCTCTGAATGGCGCCGGCGGCAAGTACGGCGCGTCGGTTTCCGTAACGATGTGTTCGATGCCGATATGCTTCGCGACGGTTGCCGTTTCGGCGTTTTTATAGGTCACCACGCCGCCGATTCCCAACGCAAAGCCGAGCCGGATCACTTCTTCGGCTTGCCGCACGTTTCCGGGGAAGCAATGAAAAACGCCCGTCAACGATCCGTCCTGTTCTTTTTTCAGCACGGCGATGATTTCATTGTACGATTTGCGGCAGTGTATCGACACAGGCAAGCGGTGTTTCTTGGCCCAGCCGATTTGTATGCGGAAGGCTTCCGTTTGCAGGTCGGCGTATTGCTTGTCCCAATACAGATCGATGCCGATTTCGCCGACGGCAACGACGTGCTTGTTCTCCAAATAAGAACCGACAATATCGAGCTGACGGGCAAAGTCGGGACCGACAGAGGTCGGGTGAAGGCCGACCATCGCAAAGCAGCGTTCGGGGTGGCGTTCGCACAATTCGAGCATCGGCCGGATTGTCGCAACATCGATGTTGGGCAGCAACATGCGCTCTACGCCGCAAGCGACGGCGCGGGCAATCACCGCGTCTCTGTCGGCGTCGAATTGCGCGTCATACAAATGGGTATGGGTATCGATCATTTTTTAATGAAGAATGAAGAATGAAAAATGAAGAATGAAGAAGTTTCAAGTTTGAAGTTTAAGGTTTCAAGTTGGGCAAAGCCATGTAACCTAACAAACTTTAAACCTGAAACTTCAAACTTGAAACATTAAACCTGAAACTTTAAACTCTTTTTCACACAAACCATTTCAACAGCACATTTTTGATGCTTTCGGGATTCAACGGTTTGGGGACATAGCCGTTCATGCCGCTGTCGGAAATATTTTTGAGATTTTCTTTCGTTTGCGTGGAGGTCATGGCGATGATCGGCAGTTTATAATCTTTCCCCCGCAACACTTCGGCAATCTGAAATCCGTCGGACGGCGGGAATTTCAGGTCGAGGAAAATAATATCGTAGTTTTTTTTATTCATCTCGCTGATCAATTCCAGCGCATTTCCGGTAAAATCGACCTCGTAACCCAAATTTTTGAAAACCACGTGTGCAACGGTTTGGCTCAGTGTGTTGTTTTCGGCGATCATGATACGGATATCTTTTCGCAAAACTTCGTGGTCGGGTTTCTTTTTTTCCGACAAGCCGGGAAAACGATCTTTCAAAACCGCATCGAATCCGGACAGATCGTCGCTTTTCACGAAATAATAATCCATCCTCAACGATCTTGCTTTCAGGTAATTTCCTTTTCGGTGATACGGGTCAATAAATACGTACATGCATTGTTCGGTCAAATCCTGCAAGTAAATTTTTTCGGCGACGGCAAAGCTGATGTCGATGTCGGCCGCTTCTATAACCACGATTTGATACCGGTCTTTATCGATGATCAATTTGTTGATCAGCAATTCCGATGATTCTTTATTATAGACGAATATGTCGGTCGAAATATCCTTACGGCTCAGGTGGTTGCTCAGATACTGAACTTGATGCGGGTCGGAAGAAATGATCAAAACATTGATCCGGTCGTATGAGCGGACGGACGAATAATCGAGTTTTTTTCCGGGTTGTCGATCGGAATGGCATTGAATGGTAAACGAGAACTGCACTCCGGGCGCTTCCGGGCGCGTCGATATCGGCGAAGGGCTTGTTACGCGGATGGTTCCGCCCATGATGCCGGTCAGTTTCTTTGCCACGATGATGCCCAGCCCGATGGATTCGCCTTCTTCCTTGGCGCGGATGTCGATGGAAAACAGGTTTTTAAGTTTTTGTTTCGACATGCCCCGTCCCGTATCTTCAATCGAGCATTTTATCATCACTTTTCCGTCCTGCAATTCGGTGGTTTCCATCGAAACGCGGATTTCGCCCTCGTCGGTAAACTTAACGGCGTTGCTCAACAGTTGGTCTACCACTTGCCCGAATCGTTGCGGATCGCCGACAACCTCGCGAATGGCGGTCGAGGAGATGTGTACTTTCAGATTGATGCCTTTTTGCTTGGCTTCGCCGTTGTACATGTCGGTAATATTCCGCAGTTCGTTGACGACATTGAACGGTATCTCGTCGGGAACGATTCTTCCGGCTTCGATATCCGCAAAATCCTGCACGTTGTCTATCAAATCGGACAAGTTTGCGGTCGATTCGTTGATGTGTGCGATATTCGGCTCTTTCGGATATTTCTCCATCAACAAAACGGCGGCATTTTCGATGCTGTCCAGCGGTTTTTTGAAGTCGGTGCTGATGCGGCTCAACAACTCCGATTTGGCAATTTCCGACCGGATGGCATCTCTGCGGTTCCGTTCCATATCGGAAATATCCCAAAATACATCGATGGTGTATTTGTACGTCGGTTCTTCGACAACCATTTGTTTTTTGCCGAGGCAAATTTCGCGGCCGCCGCGCTCGAACGTGCATAGCGTCCATTCCTGAAATTCGTCCTGATCCGCGCCTCCGCTGTATCCGGGAGGGAACGTAACGGCCGAAATGTCCTTCCCGATATCGCTTCGGGTGACGAACCCTTTCAACAAGCGGAAAGCACAATCGTTACCCGAAAAAAGAATGTTTTGACGGGTCACCAAAATACCCGCCGGCGCTTTTCTATATGCTGCCGACATAAAGTCGAGCAGTTGTTCTCTTTTTCCGGTTTCTTCTTGAAAACGAAGAACCGTACGCCGCAGAAAGTAAACCGCGATGCCGGTCAGCGCCAGAAGGATAAGACACACGATCGCAAATTTCGTCAACGCCGACGAAATGTCGGGGGATATGTTGTAACTGAAAATCAATCCGAAAAGGTATCCGGCAACGGGCAATCGCTCGTAATAGGTCAGCACCTTGTTCGAATTCATTTTTCCCGTCGAAAAACCGCTTTGGCCTTTTTCTATTTCTTCGGTGATCTTTTTTTCTTGCGACAGCGCCAATTCGTCTTCGAGCGGATAAATCAAATAATCGTCATGTCCGAGTATCATACCCGGCCAAATATCGCCCTTGTCGAGATACGGTCGGAACACTTTCGTGTTGACGGAATCCACATTTATATTCAGCGCAACGTTTCCGGCCAGCGTGTCGCCGCGAAAAACGGGCAGAATATACGAGATCGTATTTTTGTCGACCACAATACCTTCTTCCGATTGCAGCACATTGATGATGCGCGACTTGTAGCTGTCTTTTATAAAAGTGCCTTCGTTGTTGTCGCGATAAATATTGAATGCGTTACCGTATCGATCGAAAATCGAGATTCCTTTAATGAAATAGTTATTGGCATCATAATAATTTTCCAGTTCGGAAATATTTGCGGCATAGAGTTTACTCAAGTCATTGGCCAAAATGCCTTTATCTCCGACAATGGGCTTCACGATGTACGACAGATTGCCGCCCGACATGACAATATTGCCCATTTGTGTTCGGGCATTCGACACGTAGGAAACCAGCAACTCTTTCTTTGCATCTATTCCGGCGGTGTATCCCGAATAGATAAAAAAACCGCTCAATGCAATGACAAACAAACATATACCAAAAGGTATGACGATATACTTTTTCATACTTATTATTGAAAACTCAACGATACTTTTTTTGCGTATCCTCCATCATGCTCAGGTAACTGTTGTAACGGAAGGGGCTGATGCGGCCGGCTTCGACCGCTTCGATCACCGCACAACCCGGTTCGTTGACATGCAAACAATTACGATAGGAACATTCGGCCGCTGTTTTGAATATTTCGGGAAAGAAGTGGTACAATTCTTCTTTCTCTATGTGGATCAACCCGAACCCGCGAATGCCGGGCGTATCGATAATATTGCCGCCGCCGCGCAAGGCAAACATCTCGGCAAATGTGGTGGTGTGCTTGCCGCTGCGATGATAATCGGACATTGCACCGATGCGCACCCGCAACTCGGGATCGACCGCTTGGAGCAACGATGACTTGCCGACGCCCGACAAGCCCGCTATAACGGACGTTTTGCCCGAAAGCAATTGCTTTAATTCTTCGATGCCCGTCATGTCGGTTACCGATGTTTCGATGGTTCGATAACCGATTGTACGATAAACATCTTCGATTTGTTTCACTTGTTCCGCCTCTTTTGACGAATATAAATCGAATTTGTTGAAAACAAGGCAAACGGGTATCCGGTACGCTTCGGCGGCAGCCAAAAAACGATCGATAAATTCGGGCAACGTTTCGGGCAAACGAAAGGTGACAACCAAAAAAGCCATATCGACGTTGGCGGCGATAATGTGCGACTGCTTCGAAAGGTTGGTCGACTTGCGGATGATATAATTTCGGCGGGGTTCGATGTCGCAAATCACGTCGGCATCGAGCGACACGCGGTCGCCGACAACCACCGGGCTTGTACTTTTAATGCCTTCGGTGCGTAGACGGCCTTTCAGTTTGCAATCGATCCGCTTGCCGGAATCGGTTTTCACCGTATAATTGCTGCCCGTCGATTTGATGACGATCCCTTTTTCCAACACTTTTTAAATAAATTTAAAGCGCTAAAGATACGGAAAGTTATAATTACTCGATGATTGTTATAACTTTGCCGCCACATTTTTATTTCATCAAACGACATGAAAGCATACACATATTCGGTCATCATCGGATTTTTCGTCATTGCGGGATTTTATTCCTGCGGCGGCGGCGCTTCAAACGAAAATCAAAAAATCAATTACATGGTAGATAAATTTGCAGATATACAGATACTTCGTTACGAAGTAAGCGGATTCGACGAGTTGACGCTTCAACAAAAAACACTATTATATTATTTGTCGCAAGCAGCCGTCGAAGGGCGCGATATTCTGTTCGATCAGAATTGCCGTTACAATTTGACGATTCGCCGCACGCTCGAAGCGATATACGAAAATTACGGCGGCGACAGAACGTCGGCCGAATGGACGAATTTTGTCGTGTATCTCAAGCGGGTATGGTTTTCCAACGGGATACATCATCATTACGGCGAAGAAAAATTTCTTCCCGAATTTTCGCAAGCCTTCTTTGCGGAAGCCGTTAAAAGTATCGATGCCTCGAAACTCCCGTTGAGAAAGGATCAAGCCGTTGATGAATTTCTTGCGGAACTCACTCCCGTGATGTTCGACCCCGCGGTGCTTGCCAAAAAGGTGAACCAAGCGCACGGCGAAGATCTGCTGCTCACTTCGGCCAACAATTATTACCTGAACGTGACGCAGGCCGAAGCCGAAGCGTTTTATGACAATATGAAAGTTCCGGGCGACGAACGGCCGATTTCGTACGGGCTGAACAGCCGTTTGGTGAAAGAAAACGGCAATCTTACCGAGCAGGTTTGGAAAGTGGGCGGGATGTATTCGCCGGCCATCGAAAAGATCGTTTTTTGGTTGGAAAAAGCCGCGACCGTAGCGGAAGACCCGCAACAAAAAGCGGTCATCGAAAAGTTGATCTCCTATTATCGTTCGGGCAATTTGAGGGAATACGACGAATATTCGGTTCTGTGGGTAGAAGATTTGAAGTCGCGGGTGGATTTCGTGAACGGATTCACCGAAACCTACGGCGACCCGCTCGGACTGAAAGCAAGCTGGGAATCGGTGGTCACCTTCAAGAACCTGGAAGCACGCAAGCTCACGGAAGTTATCAGCAAAAATGCACAATGGTTTGAAGATCACTCCCCCGTAGACAAACGTTTCAAGAAAGAACAAGTGAAAGGGGTCACCGCCAAAGTGATCACCGCGTCGATGCTCGGCGGCGACTGCTATCCGGCAACGCCCATCGGCATCAATCTGCCCAATGCCAATTGGATACGCAAAGAACACGGCTCGAAGTCGGTAACCATCGAAAACATTACCGAAGCGTACGACAAATCGTCGCAAGGCAACGGTTTTGCCGAAGAATTTTATTGGAGCGAAACCGAACGCGAGTTGATCCGCAAATACGGATTCATTACCGACAACCTGCATGTCGACCTGCACGAATGTCTCGGGCACGGCTCGGGAAAAATGCTGCCCGGCGTGAGCGACGATGCCTTGAAAGCATACGGCGCCACCATCGAGGAGTCGCGCGCCGACTTGTTCGGGCTGTATTACATTGCCGATCCGAAGTTTGTGGAACTCGGCTTGTTGTCCGACCCGAACGCCTACAAGGCCGAATATTACAAGTTCATGTGCAACGGGCTGATGACACAGCTCACGCGCATCGAACCGGGCAAACAGATCGAAGAATCGCACATGCGCAACCGGGCGTTGATTGCCCGCCGGGTATTCGAAAAAGGCCAAGCGGACAAAGTCGTGGAAATGGTGCAACGCGACGGAAAAACGTTTGTGGTGATCAACGATTACGGCAAACTGCGCGATTTGTTCGGTCAACTGTTGGCGGAAATCCAACGAATCAAATCGGAAGGCGATGTGAATGCCGCCAAGGAAATAGTGGAAGCCTACGCCGTGAAGGTCGACCCGACGCTGCACGCCGAAGTGCTGGAACGGTACAAAAAACTGAATATCGCTCCCTACAAAGGATTCGTGAATCCCGTATACAAGCCGGTAACCGACGCGCAAGGCAACATCACCGACGTGAAGTTGGACTACACCGAAGGGTACGCCGAACAAATGATGCGCTACGGCAAAAAACACTCGTGGCTGTAGAAAGACCGTAAGACGTGTAAGATGGTAAGATCGTAAGAAACAAAACAATATACTTTTACGATCTTACGCGTCTTACGGTCTTACTATCTTACATGTCTTACCATCTTACACGTCTTTCATGTCCAAACGACATTTATATTGGGCCTTTTATAAAAGCACGATTGCGCCCGATTTCGGTATTTCGCTCATGTTTGCGCTGATAGCCCCGGTCATGGAAATACATGTTTTCGGCAATGTTCCGCCCGAACCTTATCCGGAAGCGGTTTGCCGTTATTTTGCGATCAGCGTCGTAAGCATCGGATTAATAGTTACATTCTCATATAAAGAATTGGCGCGTCCTTTGGAATATTATTTCTATTACAACCAAGGGATTTCCAAGATAAAACTTATCATTTGTTGTCTGCTTGTCAATATTCCGGCGGCAACATTGGCCCTTATCCTCAGACATTATGTCGCATCAGCTTGAAATAGACAGCGTCAATAAATCGTTCGGACGAAACCGGGTGCTGACTGATATTTATCTGAAGTGCGAAACCGGGGATATTGTCGGCCTTTTGGGACGTAACGGTTCGGGAAAGTCGACGCTGCTCCGGATTCTCTTCGGAACCGAATCGGCCGAACAGAAATTCATCCGCATCGACGGCAAAAAGTTCGATCATCCATACCAAACGCCGGGCGAGATCGGTTATCTTCCGCAGGATTCTTTTCTCCCGCGTTACATGAGGCTCGACACTGCCGTAAAGCTTTATCTGCCGGGCGACCGCGCACGCTTGTTTTTCGACGACACTTTATTGTTCCGATTGCAACACAATAAGGTATCGCGAATGTCGGGCGGAGAATTACGCTATGCCGAAATCAAGCTGTTGCTGAATACCGACGTGAAATTCGTATTGTTGGACGAGCCGTTCAACGGGATATCGCCGCTGAGCATCGAATCCGTCAAAGAAATGATCCGCATGAGCGCACAACACAAAGGGATCATACTTACCGACCACGACTACCGCAATGTGCTCGATGTCGCCACACGGTCCTATCTGCTCTCGGACGGCGGCATGCAAAGCATCAAGGATAAAGAAGATCTGGTTTTCCGCGGATATATTTCGGCTTCGGCAGCCGGAGCGCTGAAGTTTTGAAAAGTCATATCCGGAGCGCAACATCTGCCATACCTATTCCTCGACCTCCGGTACGCCTATTCCTCGACCTCCGGCACACCTATTCCTCGACCTCCGGTACACCTGTACCATGACCTCCGGTATTGATATGCCACGACCGGTCATAAAAAAATTACACTTTTTTGAATCGACTAAGGGGTATTTTCCTATCTTGCGACTTTATTAATAAACATCCGGCGCCATCAATACGGTGACGGCCGTTTGTCGTCCGGCAAAAATGACATAAGATCGAAATACAAACAAACCAATTAAAATGAGCATGATATGGAAAACCAAACAAGAAGAGATTTTTTGAAAAGCACGGCGGTGTTAACCGCGGGTCTTACCGCGGGCACGAGTGTATTTGCCGCGCCCGCTTCGGGAAGCGTCTTGGGCGCCAACGACAAAATTCGCATGGGATTCATCGGCATCGGCAACAGAGGTTCCGAACTGTTGGGGCTGTTCATGAAACAACCCGACTGCGAAGTGGCGGCATTGTGCGACATTTACGAGCCTTACCTCCAAAGAGATCGGAGTAAGGTCGACCAACGCTGGTTAGACATGTACGGCAGCAAGGTACCCAAAATGAACGAACAATTTCCGAAAAAGCCGAAACTGTACTCCGACTTCCGCAAACTGCTCGAAGATAAAAACATTGACGCCGTGTGTATCGCCACGCCCGACCATTGGCACGCCATTCAAACCATCGAGGCCATCAAAGCGGGGAAGGACGTGTATTGCGAAAAACCGCTCACCAACACCTTGGCGGAAGGCCGCAGGATGGTTCAGGCGCAAGCCGCGAGCAAACAGGTGGTGGCCGTGGGAATCAACCGCCGCGGGAACATCGCATATCAGAAATTGGTGAAAGAAGTGCACGGCGGCAAGCTGGGACAAATAACGCGCGGCCGGTCGGCGCACATCAGCGATTTGTTTCCCGACGGCATCGGAAAATTGAAACCCGAAACACCGCCCAAAGGCTTCGACTGGGATATGTGGCTCGGCCCGCGCGCCTATCGGCCCTATCAATACAACATCGCTCCTTACATGTTCCGCTGGTGGAACGACTATTCCTCGCAAATGGGCAACTGGGGCGTGCACCATATCGACGCCATGCGCTGGCTGATGGGCGAAACGGCTCCTTTGTACATCTCCGCTCACGGCGGGAAATATGTGTTGGATCACGACGCGACCATTAACGATACGGATGCGGTGACTTTCGAATTCGCTTCCGGAAAGATCATCACCTACGATATACTCGAAGCCACCGGCGGCGGAATGTTCCCTTACGGGGAATTGGAAATCAGGGGAACCAAAGGCATCGTTTACGCTTACGAAGGCGGTTATCGCATCCGCCCGAACTCGCCGGGGCAATTCCAGAAATGGAACAAGCCTTTCGAAGAAGAAGCGTTCGACAACAACATGAAACTTCTCGGCGACGCCAGCAGCGCCGACAGCACCACAGGCTTGATCCGCGACTTTCTGGATTGCGTCAAGTCGCGCAACACGCCGTTGTGCCCGTTGGAAGAAGGTCATCGTTCGACAAGTTTCGCGCATCTGGCAAACATCGCCTTGGCCGTGAAAGAGCGCCTGCAATGGGATGCGGCAAACGAGCGCTTTGTCAACAGCGAAAAGGCCAACGCTTTGCTGAGTTATGAGTATCGTAAACCGTGGAAGTTGTAGGAATATAATGAACAGACGAAATTTTGTAAAAACAGCCGCAGCTTTGGGCACCGCTGCACCTTTCGTGAACTTGTCGGCCGAAACGTTATCCGCCAAGTCGCAGGCAAAGGCCGAAATCTATTCCTTTTCGAAGCTGTTCCAATTCCTGAACTACGACGAATTGGCCGCATTGTTCAAGGATTCGGGATTGGACGGCATCGATCTTTCGGTGCGCAAAGGCGGGCACGTGGAACCCGGAAACGTGGAGAAAGATTTGCCGAAAGCCGTCAAGGCCGCGCAAAAGCACGGTATCGCCATACCGTCGATGGTTACCGACGTTGCCGATGCGGACGATCCGCTGACCGCGCGGGTGCTGAAAACGGCATCGGACAACGGCGTGAAATATTATCGATTGGCTTATTATCAATATGATTATAAAAAGTCGATACCCGCCAATTTGGAGGTTTTTCGCGCGAAGATGGAGCGTCTCGGTGAATTGAATGCCAAGTACAACATCAGCGGCGGCTATCAGAACCATTACGGTTCGCGTTTCGGTTCCTCGCCGTGGGAAATTTGGGAAGTGATCCGGAACATGGACAAACGGCGGATCGGATGTTTCTACGACATCCATCACGGCGTTGCCGAAGGCGTGCAATCGTGGCCCAACGCCATGCGGCTGATCGCCCCGCACGTGACCATGCGCTACATCAAGGATTTCTATTTCACCGCCACGGAAAAAGGAATCAAGTTGAACACTTGCGAGTTAGGCAAAGGGATGATCGACTTCGACGCATATTTCAAGCTCTGCAAAGAACTGAACATGGAAGATGTGCCGTTCTGCCTGCATGTCGAATACGCCATGTTCAACAAGGACGAGGAAAAGAGCCTGTCGCACGCCGAGAAATACAAGCGTGCGCTGACGATCATGAAACGCGATACGGATACGTTGAGGGGAATGATGTAAAAAGGTTTGAAGCCTGATAAATAAGACAGTCCGTCGGATTTTGTAAATCCGACGGACTGTTTTTATCAATGATGGTGCCTAAAGTTATACTCCTCGCGGGCACGTTTTGCTTTCGGTGAGCTTGTCTCGGTTGTACATTCATATTATTCCATATTGAATCCGCTCCGAAAAACATCCGATGCGCCGGTTTTACCCCCGACTCCTGAAAAACACGGATACCGGTTTTGACCCAATACCTATCGGAAGAGAAGCAATCATTACACAAACGTGTCCTTTTCCCATCCGAGTTTGACCAACTCGATTTTTTCCGGATCGGCAGTGCCGAGATGATAGCGTGTGTCGGCCAGTGCGATGTGCTTTGCGGGCGGATTCAACGGCTTATATTCCTTGAAGTATTCGTTGCGTTTGGCTTCAATGATACGCAAGCCTACGGAGTCGACCGCCACGGGATCGAACCCGACCAGCAAGCCGTTGTATTTCCATACATATTCTTCGGAAAGCTGATGCGCCGCCAAATGATGGAATTGCGGTGTAAACATGACCAACACGTGCAAC
>JAVBRP010000038.1:0-11845 GCA_031547815.1 Bacteroidales bacterium
CACGTCGCTCAAGTTTTGCCCTGCATCGGAAATCAGGGCCAAGGAGTCTAACCACAAGCCGGCCCCAAATTCGGCAAACACAAAGATCAGATTTAGCAGGATGACGACAATAAAGGCGGTGTTAATCGAAAGGGCGTTACCGGGGCGCGGGCCGTGCGAATGAGTATGCGTGTGGTCGTGCGACATGAAAAGGACAAGGGGGGATCTATCGTTTCTTAGCCGAAACGGGAGCTTTCGACATCATTTTCATCATTTTCTTCATTTCGTCGAACCGTTTCAGCATGCTGTTTACTTATTGAACGTAGGTGCCGCTTCCTTTGGCTATGCGGTTGCGGCGGGAACCGTTCAGTATTTCGGGGTGCGAGCGTTCTTTCGGGGTCATGGAGTAGATAATGGCTTCCACGCTTTTAAAGGAGTCGTCGCCCAGCTCAACGTCTTTCATCATTTTGCCCATGCCGGGTATCATGGAGACTAAGTCTTTCAGGTTCCCCATCTTTTTGATTTGCTGAATTTGGGAGAGAAAGTCGTTAAAGTCGAACTGGTTTTTGGCCATTTTCTTTTGCAAGCGTTTGGCCTCTTCTTCGTCGTATTGTTCTTGGGCGCGTTCCACCAACGACACGATGTCGCCCATGCCGAGAATCCGGTCGGCCATACGTTCGGGATGGAAAACATCCAACGATTCGAGCTTTTCGCCCGAACTGATAAATTTGATCGGCTTGTGCACCACCGACATGATGGAAATGGCCGCACCGCCGCGCGTATCGCCGTCCAATTTGGTAAGCACCACCCCGTTGAAATCCAACCGATCGTTAAATTCCTTGGCGGTATTCACGGCATCCTGTCCCGTCATGGAGTCGACCACAAACAGGATTTCTTCGGGATTCACCGCTTTTTTGATGGCCGCTATTTCGTCCATCATTTCCTGATCGACCGCCAAACGCCCCGCGGTATCGATGATCACCGTGTTGAAACCGTGTTGCTTGGCATGCTTGATGGCATTTTCGGCAATCCGCACGGGGTTTTTGTTTTCGTCCTCCGAATAAACGGGCACGCTCACCTGTTCGCCCAATATTTTCAATTGCTCGATGGCAGCGGGACGATATACGTCGCCGGCTACCAGCAACGGTGTACGTCCTTTCTTTGTTTTCAGGTAGTTGGCAAACTTTCCGCTGAACGTCGTCTTACCCGAACCCTGCAAACCCGCGATGAGAATGACGGCGGGATTGCCTTTCAAGCTGATGTCCACCGCACGGCCGCCCATCAATGCCGCCAGCTCGTCGTGCGTGATCTTTACGAGCATCTCGCTCGGCTTCACCGCCGTGAGCACGTTCATGCCCATAGCCTTATCTTTCACCTTGTCGGTAAATTCCTTGGCAATCTTATAATTGACGTCAGCATCCAGCAAAGCCTTACGCACTTCCTTGAGCGTTTCGGCCACATTGATGTCGGTGATTCTTCCTTCTCCCTTCAGCGTTTTAAACGCGCGATCGAGTTTATCCGATAAATTTTCGAACATAATCCGGTTCTATATTTTTGATGATGATGTTATTTTCAACGAAATCGCAAAATTAGGAAAAAAAGCATATCACTGTTAAAACGAAAATCTATCCGTTAAAAAATCACGAACATAAACATGACGAATTCCTTGAAAAGTATTGCCTTGAAACCGATCGTTCGTAATCACCATTTTCGGATAATGATCTCTGATTTTTTGCAAATTGCCGAATTCCCGTTCAATGGTCTCGGAATCGTTCAATTGAAGCGCAACTTGAATATACGCGGTTTCTCCGGTTTTTTGGCATACAAAATCGATTTCGCGGGTATCGAAAATTCCTGTTTTCACTTGCCAGCCTTTGTATAAAAGATGATTGTACACCGCATTTTCCAACAGATTTCTCAAGTCCGCGGGACGATAACCAATAATGGAATTACGTATTCCGAGATTTTCGAAATAATATTTTTCACCTCTTTCGAAAATACGCTTCCCCTTGATATCGTATCGAGGCGTTTGGTGCACCAAAAACGCATTTGCCAAATAATCGGCATAAAGATGCACTTGATTGGGCGCTATGTTCATTTGTTGCGTCTTCAGAAAATCGCTGATCCGTTTCGAAGAAAACAAATGCCCGATGTTGTCGGCCAAAAAAATAACCAATCGTTCCAAAAACAACGTGTTCCGTATGTTATACCGATTTACCACGTCGCGAAAAATAATCGTCGAATAAACGCTTTTCAGATATTCGAATGCTTGATCGGTTAGCGGCAGATGGGTCAAATAAGGTAATCCGCCATATTTGAAATACTGCATCATATTGTCGTCGCTGTCGCTCAACGCGTGAAAATCGAGAAATTCCGGATAGGACAGGCTGAAAACATTAAATTCGATGTAACGTCCGCTTAAATAAGTGGCCAATTCGCCCGACAACATTTTGGCATTGCTCCCGGTGACGTAAATATCATTGTTTTTATTCAACAACAACGATCGCAATGCCTTTTCAAATTCGGCAATATCTTGAATTTCATCAATAAATATGTAATTTTTGGCATTCTTGACCGATTGCGACAACACATACTCATTCAGATCATGTGCATTGCGAATGGAATCGAATGTCAAATCTTCTTTGTTGATATAGATAATGTTAGCCTTTCTGTTCTTTTTCTTGATTTCTTTAATCAATTGAAAAAGCAACCAGCTCTTTCCGACACGTCGCTGACCCGTAAGTACTTTTATCAGATCGGTATCCATAAAAGGTTCTATCCTTGCTATATAAGCATCGCGATGAAGTATTTTATCCGGTAATTCCATCAGAAAAAAATGATTGTTATATTTATAATCCATGACAAAAATACAAATTATTATAAGTATAACTATAATAATTCACATTTTATGGAAATATTATATATATAATTATAATTTCTGCAAACACGCAATCGTAAAAATATAATGTCCCCGCAAATGAAGCAGATGCCGGTTGCCGATACAGTTCTGCGCCATTTGCAAAATCTGCGGATACTTTTTCGGTCGAATTATCATTTTCGCAAATCGAATGGAAAGATTACTTTTGCACGGGAATCATATCTTCATAATAATCATTGAATACAAAGCACTTCCGATAAATGGCCAAAAAGAAAAAAACGGAAAAACAAAGCACGTCGAAGGAACGGGGGAAATTAGCCAAATTTTTTACCGACGAACGTGTCAAATTAACCATCGCGCTGCTGCTGATCGCCACGGCCGTGTTGATGTTTGTGGCTTTCGTGTCGTACTTTTTCACGTGGAAATCCGACCAAAGTTTCGCATGGTCGCAAATGCGGGTGGAAAACTGGGCGGGAAAACTCGGAGCACGAATCGCCAACGGATTCATCAACAACGGATTCGGCATCGCATCGTTTTTCATCCCGTTGGTGCTGCTTGTCATCGGATTCCGCCTGCTGAAAGTGAAGCTGTTGCCGCTCGGTTGGACCATCAAAACGTCGATTGTGGCGCTGGTGCTGTTTTCGCTCATCTTCGGATTCGTTTTCGGCGACACTTACCTCGGCAACGAATTTCTCGGAAGCGGACTCGGCGGAGCGCACGGGCATTTCATGGCAGACCGGCTGCAATCGTATTTGGGCGCATTCGGCGCAAGTATTCTGCTCATTGTGCTGACATTCGTGTTTTTGACTTTCGCCTTTGCAGGATTTTTCGGATGGTTCACCAAAACCGTCAAGTCGGTGAAAGTGCCCAAACTTCCGAAAAGAGAGAAAGTTGTCCGCAACAAAAAATCGGAAGAGGATGATTTTTACGACGATGAGGATGATGAAGATGAAAGCGGCGACGATCAACCGATTGCATCGTCGAACGGCACCGGCATCGATTTTCAGGTGGACGACAAGAAGACCGATACCGAAGTAAGAACGCTTGAAGAACAACTGGATGAGGATATCGAACTGACCATAGAGCCGCAAATATTGAATGAAGCACCTTCGAAGGATGCGGAAGAGCAAGAACCTTATGTGATGGAGGACATTGCGGCGTTGGGCGAATACGATCCCACGCTGGATTTGTCGCGCTACGAAATGCCGCCGATCGAACTGCTGGCCGATCACAAGGCGGAAGATTCGGTGGTGAGCAACGACGAGCTTATCAACAACAAGAACAAGATCGTTGAAACGCTGGCGAATTACAAGATTCAGATCGACAAGATCAAAGCGACGATCGGACCGACGGTAACGCTTTACGAAATTGTTCCCGCACCCGGCGTACGCATTTCGAAAATCAAGAATCTGGAGGACGACATCGCCTTGAGCTTGGCCGCTCTCGGAATCCGCATCATCGCGCCGATGCCGGGCAAAGGAACCATCGGTATCGAAGTGCCGAACCTGCATCCCGAAATCGTATCGATGCGTTCGATCATTTCGTCGCGACGGTTTCAGGAAGCGAACATGGAATTGCCGATCGCCTTGGGCAAAACAATCTCGAACGAAACTTTCGTTTTCGATCTCACCCGCATGCCTCACTTGCTGGTGGCGGGTTCCACGGGACAAGGAAAGTCGGTCGGGCTTAATGCGATTATAGCTTCTATTTTGTACAAGAAGCACCCTTCGCAGGTAAAATTGGTGATGGTCGACCCAAAATCGGTAGAATTTACGCCGTACGAAAAAGTGGAACGGCATTTTCTCGCCAAACTTCCCGATGCCGAAGAGGCGATCATCATCGACACGCAAAAAGTGATTTACACGATCAACTCGCTGTGTATCGAAATGGACACGCGCTACAGTTTGCTGAAAGATGCGGGCGTGCGCAACATTAAGGAATACAATGCGAAATTCATCGCGCGGAAGCTGAATCCACATCTCGGGCATCGCTATCTGCCATATATCGTGGTGATTATCGACGAGTACGCCGATTTGGTGATGACGGCGGGCAAGGAAATCGAAATGCCGATTGCACGCTTGGCGCAAAAGGCACGCGCTGCCGGTATCCATTTGATCATCGCCACGCAACGCCCTACAACGAACATCATTACGGGCGTGATCAAAGCGAACTTCCCCGCGCGTATTGCCTTCCGGGTAATTGCGCAAGTGGATTCGCGCACCATTCTGGACGGACCCGGAGCGAACCAGTTGATCGGCCGCGGCGACCTGCTGTTCACTTCGGGCGGCGACGTTACGCGCATTCAGTGTGCATTTATCGACACACCCGAAATCGAAGAAATCACCAAATTCATCGGCGGCCAGCAAGGTTACCCCACGGCGATGCTGTTGCCGGACTACACGCCCGAAGACAACGCGGAATTGAAAGATGTCGATTTGAGCAAGCGCGACGATCTGTTCGACGACGCGGCTCGCTTAATGGTCGTTCATCAGCAGGGTTCCACGTCGCTCATTCAACGGAAGTTCTCGATCGGCTACAACCGTGCGGGCCGCATCATGGACCAATTGGAAGCGGCGGGAATAGTGGGCCCCAACGAAGGCAGCAAAGCACGGCAAGTACTCTTTACCGACGAAGCGTCGTTGGAAAATTATCTGAACAAGCTGGCACAAGGGGGAGAATAAAAATATTTGAATTTCTATTACAAGAATCGTCATAAGTTCAGACAATCTTCTTCTATTTCTCGCCAAATTTTAGAAAAAACATCATTTGTGGCGAATTATAAGTTTATATTTTGCCAAATTAAATATTTTTTGATAATTTTGGCGAATTATAAAGTAAAATTTGATGACGGCAAGCAGGATTATCGGCAGGGAAAATGAACAGAAACGTTTGCGGGATTTGTATCATTCGGGAAAAGCGGAATTTATTGCGATTTACGGCAGGCGGCGTGTCGGTAAAACATTTTTGATACGGCAACTTTTTGAAAAAGAGTTAGTTTTTGATCTGGCAGGCTTAGCAAATGCAAACACAAAAGAGCAACTTGTCAATTTTAACTTATCACTCATCCGTGTGCTGAAAACGCCGTATAAGACAACAAAGGATTGGTTGCATGCCTTTGAGCAACTTATTTCGTTTATCGAAAATTCGCCGAAAAAGCGAAAAGTAATTTTTATTGACGAAATCTCATGGTTGGATACGCCCCGTTCCGGTTTTCTTACGGCTTTGGAACATTTTTGGAACGGTTGGGCTTGCTCGCGCAGCGATATAATGTTAATTGTCTGCGGTTCCGCCACTTCATGGATCATGAATAAACTCATCAATAATCACGGCGGGCTACATAATCGTCTGACGGCGCACATTTATTTACAGCCGTTCACGCTTCACGAAACGGAACTTTACCTAAGGTCGCAATGCTGCGAATATTCCCGTTACCATATTGCGGAATGTTATATGGCAATGGGCGGTATTCCATACTATTTAAGCAAAATCGATCATCGTTTGAGTATAGCTCAAAATATCGACAATCTGTTTTTTGCAGACAATGCCGAACTCAAGAATGAGTTTCAAAACCTTTATGCTTCATTGTTCAATAATTACACGTATTACATAAAAGTTGTGGAAGCTTTGAGTATCAAATCAAAAGGTCTTTTGCGCAGGGAAATAGAAAAAATCACCGGACTTTCGAGCGGTGGTGGACTGACAACCATATTGCAAAACCTTGAATATTGCGGATTTATCCGTTCATACAACAGTTTCGGCAAGAAAAAATACGAACAGCTCTATCAACTTTTGGATGCTTATACCTTGTTTTATTTTAAATATCTATCAAAAAATGAGTATAATGACACTTCCTTTTGGACTAATTCACTGAATACGCCTCAACATAATAGTTGGGCCGGCTACGCTTTTGAGATTCTTGCTTTACAGCATATTGCGGAAATAAAACAGGCGTTGGGGATTTCGGGCATACAATCGGCAGTATCGGCATGGAAAAGCGAGAATGCCCAAGTTGATCTGATTATCAACCGGAAAGACGGAATTATCGACCTCTGCGAAATCAAATTTTTAGGAAAAGAATTTGTGATTGACAAAAATTATGAAGCAAACTTGCGGAACAAAATTTTCAGTTTCAAAGAAGAAACCAAAACGAGGAAAGCAGTACATTTAATTATGTTAACTACTTACGGATTAGCGAAAAATAAATATTCGGGCATAGCTCAAAAAGAAATAACTTTAGATGATTTATACAAATAACATGCATTATTTTCAGCCAAGTTCGCGAAAATTTTTTTATCGTAATGTGTAACAATACTCAATGCACGCGTCACAAACGCGCGCAAGCATCATCCGAAATTCACAAAACTTAACCGTGAAAAGTATCATACATTCGTCTGAAAAAATCTTCGTTAAAAGGCTCCATCCAAGCATAATGCAACGGAATGTCAAGATAGGTTTCTTCAAATTTCTTGTATTTTGATCGTTTAATTGCATGCTCGTCAAATTTTACCTCAACGGCAAATGGTTGATCAACGCCGGGTAAAACAAAATCGACTTCGGCGCCGTCTGTCGTACGCCAATAATTAATCTCCTCGACATCGTACTTATCGGCCAATAGCTTGAAATACATATTTTCCCAAAGCGCGCCTTTATCCGAACGCAACGCTATATTTTGAAAATCGTTTACCAAACAATTGCGTAAGCCGGTATCCGACACGAAGACTTTGGGCATTTTTACCAACTCCTTACGCAAATTACGGTAAAAAGGACGAATCAATGCTATGTGAAAGCACTTTTGCAGCAAGAACAGATAATGATCGACAGTTTCGTTTTTAATACGCAAAGTCACGGAAAGTTCATTAACGTTTAAAATGCCGGAACACTGCCCGGCAATGATGCGAAACAGATTGTGAAACGATGTGTCGTCGCGAACGCCCGACTCCAAGGCATCTCTTTTGACATAAGAATCGCGAATTTCGCGGAGACGCGCAATTTTTTCGCTGCGATCGGGTTCGGTAACAACGGCGGGATAACCTCCGAATAACATATACGTTTCCCACTCGTTGCGCAAATATTGTATCTGTGCGGTTTTAGCGGCTTTGTCGGAAATAATTCTTTTCGATTCGCTCAACAAATCATCTTTTCCCGTTAAATGTAAATATTCATCGAACGAACAGGTGGGGAGCTTGAAAACTCTTTTGCGCCCCGTAAGCGAATCTTGAAAACGCCGATCAATGTAAAAAGCGCTGCTTCCCGTTGCCACAATTTTAATCCGCTCGGCATGTTCGTCGTAAATCAGTTTCAAAAAATTGGAGGGATCGTTCAAATATTGTATTTCATCGATGAACACTATGCATTTTTTTCCGACAACGGGAAGAAAATTTAAAAGATTCAGAGGACTGTTGTTTAATTCCGATAATATCATTTTATTTTCAAGATTCAAAAATACACAAGGAATTTTCAACGTCGTTTTACAATAGTCTTCCAACTGCCGAAGCAAAGTAGTTTTTCCGGTCTGTCGCGCTCCCGTAAGGATGGTAAATTCTTTTTTATCGAGATGTAATTTTAACGTTTCGAACAACTTACGTCGCATACTTATTCAAATTAACTATATTTTCAATATGCAAATATACACCATTTCCGATTTTTTACCCCATCTATCAGTAAAATTATCCGATAATTTACCCTATAAATAGGATAAATTATCGGATAATTTTACTTGCAAGAATATTTGAAATTTATTTCATCGGTCGTAACAAATAAAACTAATTTTGTGTTTCAACAAGTAAAAAACATCAGAAAATGAGCGTAAGAGAACATCTTTACGAATTATCGATCTGTTGGACGGGCAACACGGGAACAGGCACATCCGATTATCGTTCGTATGAACGGAGCCATGTGATCGGCGCGGAAGGCAAACCGGAGATTGAAGCAACGTCGGATCCCGCATTTCGCGGCGACAAAACGAAATACAATCCCGAAGAGTTGTTGGTTGCATCGCCGGCTGGCTGTCACATGCTGTGGTTTTTGCATTTTTGCGCCGTCAACGGAGTTATTGTTACCGACTACACCGATCGGCCGACGGGCGTGATGACTACCGAAGCCGACGGAAACGGCCGATTCGCGGAAGTGACGTTGCACCCGACGGTGACCGTTACCGAAGCGTCGATGCTCGACAAATTGGACGATCTGCACCGTAAAACGCATGAATTTTGTTACATCGCCAATTCGGTGAATTTCCCTGTAAGGACGGAAGGAAAAGGGAAAACGGCTTAATCTTTCGCAAACGGCCGAATTGCTCCGCATTACTTTGCAAAGAATAAGTATCTTTGTGAAGAATCAATGAAAGATATTGTTGACCGAAATAATATAAAACTATGGCAAAGCAAAGAATAACGGATGTTCTGAAAACGGGTAAAGTGTTGGTTTCCGACGGAGCGTGGGGTACCTATCTGTTCGAAAAAGGATTGAAAGCGGGTGAATGCCCCGACGAATGGTCGCTCACCCGGCCCGACGACGTGAAAGACATTGCCGCGAGCTACATCGAAGCGGGCGCGGATATGGTGCAAACCAACAGTTTCGGCGGCAGTTGTTACAAGTTGGAGCATTTCGGTATGCAGGGTAAAGCAGCGGCGATTAACGAAGCGGCGGCGCGTGCATCGCGGGAAGCAGCGGGCGACGACAAATACGTGATCGCATCCGTCGGCCCGACAGGCAAAATGCTGATTATGGGCGACGTAACCGAAGAAGATTTTTACAACTGTTTCAAGGAGCAAATAACGGCTTTGGAAAAAGGCGGTGCGGACGCGGTTTGTATCGAAACAATGAGCGACGCCGACGAAGCGGTTCAAGCCGTAAAAGCTGCAAAGGATAACACCGATTTGGAGATCATCGCCACGTTTACGTTCGAGAAGACGGTTCAAGGCGAATACCGCACCATGATGGGATTATCGCCCACGGAAGCCGTTCGCGCGGCAACGGAAGCGGGTGCGGATATTGTGGGAGCAAACTGCGGCAACGGCCCGGAACGAATGATCGACGTGGTGAAAGAGATTCGCGCGGAATTTCCCGAAGTGTTCATTCTGGTTCATGCCAACGCGGGGCTTCCCGTACTAGTGAACGGCAAAGATACATTTCCCGAAACGCCCGAAATGATGGCGGCGCATGTTCCGTCACTGATTAAAGCGGGAGCGAATATTATCGGCGGATGTTGCGGCACGACTCCGGCGCATATCAAAGCGATAAGGGAAGCAGTGGACAATTTTTGATTGATTATTTTTGATTTTTGATTAAAAATCAAATTGTTACAAAAATTTTGTGCAATTTTATTAGTTATAACTAATAAAAGTATCGTTTTTACCGATTTTATCAGTTATGAATCAGAAAACGGTAAAAGCTAATCCAAAAGAAATGCTCAGATTATTTACAGGTCCTTTGTATTTGTAGGTATTGAGTGTTTGATGATCCGTGTACAAATCGGTAAACGTTTCGGTGTAGCTGAAGTTATTTCGGTAAACCGAATACATCGCATCGAAAGTAAGGGCTAAAATCCTGTTAAGTCGAAAACCGAAACTGACGCAGGGCATTATTGTAAATGAATCAGTATTTCCGCTCGGGACATAATTCAGCAAATACATGTCATTCGAATCTTTCTTTTTGAATGATACCGACTTTTCGATATTTTTAAATGAAGTCACCCCGATTAACGCTTTGGTAATAATAATAAATCTTTTTTTTCCATATTTATAACATACTCCGGATCCAAAACGATAAACAAATTCATCACTGTATGAACTTTTGTATTGAGACAGATAATAATAATCGGAAGACCAATTGTTGCGTACATACATATCGAATTTATCATCATCATAAATATTGGATAATACTAAAGATACATCAATGCCCCAATTACTATTTTTCCCGAAAAATGCAGACATAGCTAATTGTACATCATAAGTTTCTTTAGTACAATAAGGCAAACCGGGAGGGTATCCTCGATCACCGGAAAATCGACTCCAAGTATTTCCCAAACTAAAAAACTTGATTAACAATTGCAAATTATCCGTCTTTTCTTCTTGAGCTTGAATAATTTCAAAAGAAAAAGCAACGAGAAGCAGTAAAACGAATAAATTTTTTTTCATATCAACACAGCGTTTATTGTTTCCGTAAATTTTCTTCCGTCGGAAAGCAATGCTTCAACTCTGAATCGATACTCTCCCGAATCGGACGGAGGAGTCATTAAAAAGCAAATGACCGGGACAGAGCCGTATAATATTTCATATTCCGAAATTGAAGAAAATGAATAATTGACAATTGAGATAAATTCCCCTGCTTTTTCGTTTGTTTTAAATATTTTGAAGTATTCGGAAATATCCGAATCGCCTGGATGGGAAGCATCAAAATCGGTTTCGGAAAAAATATGAAGCGAAACGATGCTATCCGTCATCGCATAATATGCTTCATCGCAAAAACAACAAGCCGCGTACGCCGATTGCATCAAAGAAAAATTGAGTGAAGCGCGAGAAGTTTGTTCCGCAATTTTAAAAGAAAACAGCAATTTAATGCCGTAAGATTCTTTCTTAACGAGTTGTATATCTGCATCAACGGCGTATTCGCCGCTGTTATCCACATTGCCGACCGACAATGAAGCCAAAGTATATTCATGCGTTTCGGGTTCGGGGCAATTACAACAATCAGCCGCCATTCCCGTAACAGCAATAACCATTAAAATGATAATAACTTTCAGTGATCTCATATCAAATATTGCTTTTTATATATGATGCAAAAAAGCCGAAATGTTGCGTAGAAATCGGATATAAAAATCAAAAATAGGGCAGGAGAGGAGTCTACCTTCTTACATCCTCTATTCGAATGCCGTTAATCCGAATTTCGTCGTCGTTGCGGTAAGTGATGGTGAGAAACAGCGCACCGTTTTCGTAGTATTTTTTCCAATTCTTATCGCGGCGGCCCATCACATAATATTGTTCTTCT
>JAVBRP010000023.1:0-4717 GCA_031547815.1 Bacteroidales bacterium
TGGTTCCGCAACATCAAGATCAAAATCATGGATTAAGTCCGGATTAGTTTATCATTGTTTAATCGCAGTTTACGGGAAACCGTTTCTCTTCGGGGAAACGGTTTTTTCGTATCCGAAAACCGGGAATTTCATGTACATTTGTCACTTTAATTTTCCGGCGACCAAATCAATAAAGACACAATGATCGATAAAATCAATAAAATAAAGGAAGAAGCGGAAGGTTTCAAAGCCGCTACGCAAGCCGAGCTTGAAGAATTTCGCTTGAAATATCTCAGCAAAAAAGGCGAATTGAACGCATTGTTCGACGATTTCAAAACCATTGCCGGAGAGCAGAAACGCGAAGTGGGCCAAAAGCTCAATGAGCTGAAAAACGTGTTGACCGAAACTTTCGAGCGCTTTAAAGAAGCGTTGGACGGCGATCGTTCGTCGGTTTCCGACAATGATTTGACACGTCCCGCCGATTCCGTTCCGCTCGGTTCGCGGCATCCGATATCGATTACCCGCAACGAGATATGCGACATATTCAATCGTTTGGGCTTTACGATTGCCGAAGGCCCCGAAGTGGAGGACGATTGGCATGTTTTTTCCGCTTTGAACTTCCCGAAGGAGCATCCGGCACGCGATATGCAGGATACTTTTTTCGTGACGAAAGACCCCGATATTCTGCTCCGTACGCACACCTCGTCGGTTCAGGTGCGGGTGATGGAAACCACCAAGCCGCCCATCCGGATGATCATGCCGGGCCGCGTGTTCCGCAACGAAGCCGTATCGGCGCGCTCGCATTGCATCTTTCACCAAGTGGAAGGCTTGTATGTGGCCGAAAACGTGTCTTTCGCCGATTTGAAACAAACGTTGATGTTCTTTGCCAAAGAGATGTTTGGCGAGCAGACGCAAATACGCCTTCGCCCGTCGTTCTTCCCGTTCACCGAGCCTTCGGCCGAAATGGACGTGTCGTGCACTTGCGGCGGCAAAGGCTGTAATTTATGCAAAGGTACGGGTTGGCTGGAAATCATGGGTTGCGGAATGGTCGACCCCAATGTGTTGGATAATTGCGGCATCGATTCGAAAAAATATTCCGGATTCGCATTCGGCATGGGTATCGAGCGGATCGCATTATTGAAATTCGAAGTGAAAGATATTCGCATGTATTTCGAAAACGACGTGCGGTTCCTGCGGCAATTTTCGGCAGCATTGTAAAAAAGCGGCCTCTCCCCCCGCCCTTACAGGCCTCTCCCCCCAACCCCCTCTCCACAGGGAGAGGGGGAGTAGCGCTTTGCACCCGGGTCGGAGACTGCGCAAGGGCTCCCTCTCCTTGGGAGAGGGCGGGGGGAGAGGCCTGTAAGGTTGGGGGGAGAGGCCGCCATTAAAAAATATTTTCATGAAAGTCAGAATAGTCAATAAGTCGCGGCATCCGCTTCCATCGTACGAGACGTTGTTTTCGGCGGGAATGGATTTGCGGGCGAACGTGAGCGAACCGGTTACGTTGCAACCCGGTGCACGGATTTTGGTTCCCACCGGTTTGTACATTTCCGTTCCGCAAGGATACGAAGCGCAAATACGCCCTCGCAGCGGCCTTGCTTTGAAAAGAGGGATCACGCTCCTGAACACGCCGGGAACCATCGATGCCGACTATCGCGGCGAAATAGGCATTATCGTCATCAACCTTTCCGCAGAGGATTTTGTGATCAACGACGGCGACCGTATCGCTCAGATGGTGATTGCGCGTTACGAAACGGTGGAGTGGGAGGCATGCGAATCGTTGGATGAAACCGCACGCGGCGCGGGAGGATTCGGACACACAGGCCGATAAATCATTTTTGATTTTTGATTGATGATTTTTGATTACGTCAACAAATGTATATCCAAGCAAGTTATCATATCATAATCCAATGTTGTTTACTTAACGCTTTTATTTTGTCTTCACCCCTAAATCCCCTAAAGGGGACTTACGCAAAGCGCGGTATACCGAAACTCCCCTTTAAGAGGTCGGGGGTATAATATGATAAAAGAGTCCTTAACTAAACGACATTGTATCGTAATCGGATTTCTCGACAGAATTCGTCAATTAAAAATCAAAAACAGTAAATTTGAAGGTGCATAAAATCCCGGTTATTTTGTTTGTTGTTTTGGGAGTATTGATGTCGTGCTCGTCATCGAAAATTTCCAAGAAACAACCCGTTGCGGTAAAACTTTCCGAAAAGGAGCAATTGGAATACGACCATGAATTCATGGACGCGACCAAGCTCAAGCTGTTCGGCGACATAGTGGGCGCTGCGGGAAAACTGACGCACTGCACCGAAGTAAATCCTTACGACGCCGCAGCGTATTTTCAGTTGGCCGAAATTTATACGATGGCGGCAGACTCCGTCAATGCGCTGAAGAATGCGCGCCTGGCAGTACGATACGACCCGAAAAATGTTTGGTACAACATGCAGCTGGCCGGCATGTACGCCGTGATGAACAAGCCCGACAGCGCTATTGCGGTTTATCGGCAAATATCGGAATTGCAACCGAATAATCCCGATCTGCAATATAACTTGGCGATGCTGTATGCGGAAAACAAAGATTACAAGAAAGCGATCAAAGTGCTGAACAAAATTGAGAAAACATACGGGTTTTCCGAAGAGTTGGCGCTTGCGAAGTATCGGGTTTACGCCAAAAAGAATGACATAAAAGCAACCGAAGCCGTTTTACGAAAAGGTATCGAGGCTTTTCCCGACGAATTCCGTTTCTACGGGCTGCTGGCCGAATTGTACAGTTCGCTGGGCAAAGAAAAGGAAGCCCAAGAATATTATACCAAATTGTTGGATGTCGATCCCGAAAACGCTTTGGGCTATATTTCGATGATCGAGTTTTATAAAGATTACGGCAACGACGCCAAAGCGATCGAAGCGATGCACCGCATGTACGATTTGAAGGCGATCGATCCCGACCTGAAAGTGGAACTGTATCTTTCGCTTTCGTCCGACAGTACGTTCTTCCGCAAGCATTACAAGGAAATGGACGGCATGATCAAGCAGCTTTTCGAGAAGTATCCCGATAATTTCCGGGTGCGGATGGTGAATGCCGATCGGAACCTGCGCGAAAGGAACTTCGAAGGCGCCAAGAACGATCTGCTGTTTATCACCGACCGCGTGCAAACCAACTATTTCCTGTGGGAGCATTTGTTTCCGCTGCTCAATTATTTGCAGGACAACGAAGCGCTTTACGAGTCGACCGCCAAAGCGTTGAAGTATTTCGACGATCGTTATCTGTTCAATTTCTACCACGGCTTGGCCGCGTCGATGCTCAAAAAGTACGACGAAGCCGCCGTTTCATACGAACGTACGCTGGAATGCCTGAAAAAAGAGAAAGATCCCGACAAGGATGTGGAGCTTCAAACGTATGTGATGTTGGGAGAAGCGTATAACGACGTGGGGAAATTCGCCGAATCGGACGCCGCGTTCGAAAAAGCGTTGGCCATGTCGCCGAATAACCCCTTGGTGTTGAATAATTACAGTTACTACCTTTCGTTGCGGGAAGATAAGTTGGACTTGGCCGAAACGTACATTAAACGTTGCATTGCGGCGGAACCTAACAGCAGCACATATCTGGATACCTACGGATGGGTGCTTTACAAGTTGGGACGTGTGGACGAAGCGATTGCCATGATCGAAAAGGCGATGAAGAACGGCGGCAACGACAATCCCGAGATCGTCGAACACTTATGCGAGCTTCTGACCGTTTCCGGGAAAACCGACGAGGCGTACCATGCTTGCAAATACGCCGCCGAACTGAACAACTCCAAAGAAACGCCGGAGCAAAAGATGGAATCGATCAAGAAACGGACTGAGGCGCCGAAAAAATAAACGTTCGGAAATGATGATGCGTTCGGGAAAAAATATGCGTTCGGAAACGAAAAATGCGACAGCATTCCGAACAGCGCTTCTGTTACTGACAGTCGTGATGCTTGGCGCTTGCCGCTCGCACAAAAAGGCGGTTTCCGGCGAACCGGCGGCCGTTGTTTCGTCGTGCTATTCCATCGGGAGCATCACCGTGCCCAAGTGCGATCTGAATATTACCGACGGCGGCAAGTCGTATCGATTGACGGGCAGCATCTACATCAAGCCCGACAGCGTATGCTATTTTCGCGGGGTTTACGGGAATCTGATGGAAGTGACGCGCGGCGTGATCTATCGCGATTCGTTCGCCGTGATCAATCGACCGGAGCGTATCTGCTTCAAAGGGAAAAACGATTATCTGAGCCGGTTTGTCGGTTACCCCGTCACTCCGGAAACATTGCTGATGCTGTTCACGGCCGACCGGTGCGAAGATTTTTACCGAACCGGCTTGGGTTTCCGAGTCATCGAAAAGGACAACGACAAGGTTGTGATGCAAACCCGAACCGGCAACTCGTTGGAGATGAAAATCAATACGGACAACCGGGTCGAAAGCGTTGCGTTGCATAGTCTTTACCGGAAACAAACCATCTTCGACGCCGCGTACGGCAAATACAGGCAATACGGCGGGTTGATGCTTCCCGGAGTTTTCGACATTGCGGCTACCGACGGCAGGACTTCCGTCAAGATCAGCATCGATTTTCGGGATATTTTATTCGACCAACCGCAAACGATCAATTTCGGCATACCGCCCGGCTACAAGGTGGTGATGCTGTAGGGAAGCCTTTTCGGGCGGTTGTTTTTTTACGGATGCAGCCGTAGAGGCAGGGCATGCCCTG
>JAVBRP010000303.1:0-3260 GCA_031547815.1 Bacteroidales bacterium
ATTGTGTTTCAAGACGCTTCGCTGCCCAACTCGATCGGATATTATACATTCAATAGCAGCGCATTGCCGGACGGAGCCGATAAACTGGCCAAAACTTTATTGTTTCCCAATACGTTAACCGCCTATGAGTCCGGTAATACCGTAATTCTTGGCGATGCGGTCGGGAAACCGATAGAATTCGAAGCGGGGCAGGAAATCGGATTTTACCTGATTCAATACGGGTGGGATTCTTCGGCAAACAACGGTTACGGCGGGGTCAAAACCGACAATCCGACCATGTATTCGCATCTGCGTTACAACCGGAATAATTACCAGCAACAGATAATGTTTCGACTCGAAAGTCAACTTCCGATTTTTGTCGGATTCGAGGACAAATGGCAAGACGAAACAAACGGTTGGGACGGTGATATGAACGATATTGTCATTGCCATATCGGACAATATGGATAATAATGCCATTACCAAGATAGATTTGACGAATATAAAAATACCGGAAAATAATTAGAAACGAACCGGTATCACAAGCCCGGTAGAATCCGCTTCTTTCCGAAGCGGATTTTTTTATCGGCATAAAAAACAAAAAATACTTGATTTTTTCGTTTTTCTCAACATTTTTACGTATCATTGCTTCGATTTAGTCATGTTTTCGGCCGGTAAGTAAAAATTTGTCATACCTAAAAAATGTTTTATGATAACTGTTCTGAACAAAAATAACTCGTTGTTTAATACATATTTATCCGAAACTCGGGATGAACAGATTCAAAGAGACAGTTTTCGATTTCGGAGAAATTTGGAGCGTATGGGTTCCATCATAGCGTACGAAATCAGTAAACAAATGGAGTTCAGTACCAAGCAGATATCGACGCCTTTCGGTATCGCCGAGGAACAAACCATTGCACGGCAGCCGGTCATCTTATCGGTGTTGCGTGCCGGAGTTCCGATACATCAAGGCGTGCTCAACTTTTTCGATAATGCTTCGGGCGGATTTATTTCGATGCATCGCGACCACGATAAGGAAGGCAATTTTCAAATAAGCGTGGAATATATTTCGTGCCCGTCCATCGAAGGCAAAGAAGTGATCCTGTGCGATGCCATGATTGCGTCGGGAGCGTCCATGTCTTTGGCCTATCAATCGCTGCTTTCCAAAGGAACGCCGCAGCACGTGCATCTTATTTCGCTCATTGCCAGCAAGGAAGGTCTCGAAAACCTTCGAAAGAAACTTCCCGCAAAAGGCGTTTCCGTATGGCTCGGCGCGTTGGACGACGAATTGACCGTCAAATCGTATATCGTTCCGGGCTTGGGCGATGCCGGCGACCTGGCTTTCGGCGAAAAGGATACGGATTAAAATTTTAATAATGCTTGCGCGCGTTTTCACCCCTATCTAAAGGGGACTTTCGCAAAGCGTGGTATACAGAGATTAGGGGTCAGTGGTGAAAACGGCGTATTGTATACTTTTCGGAGTTGACTCAATTTTAAATCTTGAATTTTTGAACCGAGCTTGCAGGCTCAACGAAGTTAATCTTTGAATTTTGAATAAATGAAAACTTTCAGCAGTCTTTGTAATGCCATCTTTAGCGAAAGCATCGATCAATACCATCGTTTCGACAGCGTAGATGCCGAAATTAAAAATCCGTATCCACTCAAAAGCATTGAATATTACCTGTTTTTGAAGAATTGGATCGACACCGTGCAATGGCATTTGGAGGATATTATCCGGAATCCCGAAATCGACCCTACGGAAGCGTTGAAAATAAAACGCCGTATCGACCGCTCCAATCAGGAGCGTACCGATTTGGTGGAGCTGATCGACAGTTATTTCCTGGATCGTTACAAAGACGTGAAAATACATTCCGACGCCGTTATCAACACCGAAAGCCCGGCGTGGGCCGTCGATCGTTTGTCCATTCTGGCATTAAAGATCTATCACATGCACCGGGAAGTCGATCGTCTCGACGCAGCGCCGGAACACCGGGAGCAATGTTGCCAAAAACTGAATGTGCTTCTCGAACAGCAAAAAGACCTGTCGACGGCCATCGATACGTTGCTGGGCGACATCGAAAACGGGCGGAAATACATGAAAGTGTACAAACAGATGAAAATGTACAACGACCCCGCGCTCAATCCCGTGCTGTACGGTAAAAAATAATGGCAGACGTACTGATCCTCCGTTTTTCGGCCATCGGGGATGTCGCCATGACGGTTCCCGTTGTCGATTCGTTGGCTCGTCGATACCCCGACGATCGATATACCGTCGTATCGCGGTCTTTTTTGGCACCGTTGTTTGCACATTGTCCGGATAACGTACGGTTTGTAGGCGTCGACCTGCAAAACGACTATAAAGGCATTCGAGGAATGTACCGGTTGTACGGGAAACTGTCCGAACAAAAATTCGATGCGGTTGCCGATCTGCACGACGTGTTGCGTACCAAGTTGTTGCGTATGTTTTTTCGCTTCGGCGGAGTGAAGGTAAAATGTATCGACAAGGGCCGTGATGAAAAGCGACAACTTACGCGAAAGAAAAATAAGATTTTCAAGCAATTAAAATTGTCGACCGAACGCTATGCGGATGTTTTTCGTGCGTTGGGACGACCCGTCGAACCCGATTTCCGATCGATTTTCGGTTCTTCGCGAGGCGACTTTTCTTTGATTGAATCGATCGCCGGAATAAAAACGGGAACGTGGATCGGCATTGCTCCTTTTGCCAAGCATGGCGAGAAAATATTGCCGATAGAGCGAACCGAAGAAATTGCGGCGCATTTTTCGCGCAGACACGACGTAAAAGTATTTCTTTTCGGAGGCGGCGCCGAAGAAAAGGAGATATTGGACCGTTGGAGCAAAGAATACCCGCAAACGGTGTCGGTAGTCGGAAAGCTGAAAATGACCGAAGAACTCGTTTTGATGAGCTACTTGGACGTGATGTTGTCCATGGATTCGGCCAACATGCATTTGGCTTCGCTCACGGCCACCCCGGTGGTTTCCGTTTGGGGCGCCACGCATCCGTATGCCGGATTTTACGGATACGGCCAATCGCCCGAAAATGCGGTACAGATCGATCTTTTCTGTCGCCCGTGTTCCGTATACGGCAATATACCTTGCTATCGGAAAGATAAGGCGTGTTTGATACAGATGACATCGCGGGAGGTTATCGATAAAATGGAAAAGGTAATTTCCGGAAAATAAAAAAAGGAGCTTGCAAGCTCCTTTTTTATTTATGTTATGTGTTCCTTTTTAGAAATGGAACATCAAGAAGATTGAACCTGT
>JAVBRP010000234.1:0-7625 GCA_031547815.1 Bacteroidales bacterium
GCCAAGTCGAACGCCACCGAAAGACCTTTCTGCCCTGCGGCAAGGTTACGACGATAGAAAGCGTTCGATTCTTCGGCGGTGGAGAATCCCGCATACTGACGGATGGTCCACGGACGCATCACATACATGGTGGAATACGGCCCGCGCAGATTCGGCGCGATACCGGCGGCATAGTTCAAATGTTCCATGCCTTCGAGGTCGGCGGCGGTATAAACGGGCTTCACGGGAATCTGTTCCGGTGTTTGCCATATCGAGCCGTTACCGTCAAGTTTTCCGCCCAAAGAGGCGGTTTTGTAATTGATATTTTTGAAATTAGGCTTGTTCATTTTCGATTTTCGATTTTTGATTTTTAAATAATTTTCAAATCTCACTGCAACTGCAACAGCTCTTTCAGACCTTCATTGAGTTCTTTTATTTCGGAATCGGACAAATCGCCCAATTTACCGAGCACCAAATCAGCGTCTACAGTTGCTATTTTGCCGGTGCGAATCAGTGACGGCACTTTCAGACCATTGTTTTTGGAAGGAAAAACGGAAACATCATATCGGGTTTTCCACCTCAACTCAGATGTAACAAAACAAATCGTCACATCCAATTCGCTATCAGCCAATATTACGGCGGGCCTTATCTTATTTCCTTTTAAATCGGTGAAAGGAAAAGGAATAAGAACAACATTCCCTTTTTTCATGAAAACCTTTCCTTTAAATCATTTATAGAATAAAGTTCGGGTTCGTCGTTCAAAAAATCGAATGCGTGCCCGGAAGACGACAGTTGTTGCAGTCCTTCGGTAATCAAGGCGTCGTCGGTTCTTTGGATAATAAACTCCACAAAATCGTTCACTTCTTGAATGCGTTTTGTGGGCAATTGTTCTAACCTGCGAATCGTTTTTTTCATTAAGACTTCTCGTTCCATACCTTTAGATCTTTTAAGGTTTTATGACTTTGACAGCGCAATTTGCAAAAATCCTCGTCACTTGTCACCAGTCGCTCGTCACCATTTATATTCCCAACATTTTTTGGTATCCGGCCAACGCTTCCGCGACATTCTGCCCTGCATAGATGAAATTCTCGATACCGGCGGCTTTCAGTTCCTCGACAATTGTTTTCGGGTAACCGGCCAGCACGAGGATCCCCTTGCCTTTGGCGGCTGCTGCGGCTTGGGGCGCCAATGCGGGATATTCGTCGTCGCTGCTGCACAGCACGATGATGTCGGCTTTGGCCTTGACGGCCGCTGCAACGCCTTCGTCCACGGTTGCGAAACCGTTGTTGTCGATGACTTCGAATCCGGCTACGGAGAAAAAATTAAGCGCAAAACCTGCACGCGCCTTGCGCATGGCCAAGTTGCCGACGGTGAGCAGGAAAACTTTCGGGCGACGGCCGCTTCGTTCGGTGTTCAGGCGAAGCTCTTCGAAAACTTCGCCGAGACGGAACGGTTCCACAGGTTCCGCAATTTTTTCGTCGGCACACGACACGCCGCAACGGTAATCCTTGATTTGGTCTTTCATGAATTCGCCGGTGTTGGCATACTGGTTGGTGCCCAACAGTGTTTCCTTGCGCGATGCAACGGCCGAACGACGTTTGGCGGCGCTTTCCTTCACTTGATTTTGAATAAAGCCTTCTTTCATGGCGGCAACGTATCCGCCTTTGTCTTCGATTTCGAGGAACAGTTTCCAAGCGTTGTCGGCGATCGATGCGGTGAGGTTTTCGATGTAATACGAACCGGCCGACGGATCGACGATCTTGCTCATGTAGGCTTCGTCCTTGAGGATGATCTGCTGGTTGCGCGCGATGCGTTCGGAGAAAGCGTCGGAATGACGATACGCCGAATCGAAGGGGCGCACCCACATCGAATCGACGCCCGCGATGGCGCCCGACATGGCTTCGGTGGTGGTGCGGAGCATGTTCACGTACGGGTCGTACACGGTCATGTTCCATTCGGCCGTTTCGCCGTGTATGTACATGTAAGCCGCGTCGCCGCAATCGGGATCGAATGCCTTTACGATGTTGGCCCACAACAGGCGGGCAGCGCGGAACTTGGCTATTTCCATAAAGTAGTCGGAACCGATGGCGAAACGGAAATGCATCCGGCGGGCTACTTCGGCGGCTTTGTAACCGGCGGCGGTCATCAGCGCGAGATATTCGCTTCCGGCGGCCAACGCATACGCGGTTTCCTGAACCAAGGTCGCGCCGGCATTTTGGAATCGGGCGGCATCGAAACCGATCACGCGGTATTCTTTCAAGCCTTTGGCCAAATCCAGCAGTTTCTTGACGACATCCGTCGGAAATTCTTTCTTTCCGTAGAAACATCCGCAAACGGACAAACGTCCGAGCGGATCGTAAAACATGGAGCCGCTTACGCCGGCGGCGCCGCATTTTTTACCGGCGGCATCTTTCAACACTGCTTCCAACAGCGCCGCGGAGCTGACACCCGCATCGAAATGCACGGGAGTGCAGCCGCTGCAAATGTCTTTCATCAGCGCGGGAACGTCGATGTTGTGCTCCACGCCTTTGCCGCAAACGGAAAACCCGATGGCGTCGGCGCCTCTTGCGATGGCGTCTAAGGCTTTTGCGTTGGTTTTTTGAGCGTCTTTGACGCACATATCCTGGCACACCTGCCAATTATTGGCGTCCTTGCGATTTCCTCTCACGTAAGGGAATCGGCCCGGCAGCACATCCAAGTACTCCAAGCCGGCAAGGTTTTCGCCGCGATAGTAGGGCCGCACGGGGAATCCCTCGTTGGTGCGCCATACCAGCTTCTTTTCGTAGTCGGCTCCTTTCAGGTCAAGGGCGATCTGCTCCTCCCATTGCGCTGTGGTTACCGGCGGAAATTCAGAAAACAATTTTTTATCCGACATTATGATTTTATTTATTTAATTGATGATGATTTTCGAAATGAATGTTACATTTTCTGCCAACATTTTAGGCATATTCTATTCGGGTACGGCGGCTTTTCTTCTTGAAAGTACGTATTTTCTTCCCGCCGACTTCAAATTCAGGGTCATTTACCTTTGTCAATGATTCATCGGACACGAATAAGATCGTTTCCGGACCAAACCGATGCTCAAAATCAAACATAAACTCGGCTTCCCGGCAAGCATAATCTTCGTTATCTTGAAAATCAGACAACGGCCTTACTTCAACAATATGGGTTTTGGTATTGCCATTGAACCGGTATCTGAACGAAATCGAAGGAAATAATG
This sequence comes from Bacteroidales bacterium, assembly GCA_031547815.1. Lineage (GTDB taxonomy): Bacteria > Bacteroidota > Bacteroidia > Bacteroidales > UBA4181 > JAIRLS01. The sequence goes on from JAVBRP010000234.1 coordinate 3,200, forward strand.
AACATGTTTCTTCAAGGTATGATTTTATATACTGTACACTTGGGGCATACAAGTTTTTTTGGATCAAAACGTTTGCCGCCACTATATTAAAATTTGCCTTTTCCTTTAGTTTGGACATAAAATCCAGCTTCCTTTTTTTTATCTCGATGATTTTCGAAATGAAACGGCAAATGTAAAAAATAACCGGTAAAAATGAACAAACAAATATCAGGAATGTAAGGAAAGGTGTTTTGTAGAAATCATCGGGCCGATATAAAAATGATTACCTTTGCAAACATCATATCAAAATGCATCTGACATGAAGATAAAAGGAATATCGTTGAAAAATTTCAAGCGGTTCACGGATTTAACGATCGATTGTATCCCCGGATCGGCAAAGTTGGTGTTGCTGATCGGATCCAACGGTTCCGGGAAATCATCGATTTTCGATGCATTCCATTGGTTAAACAAAGGATCACTGCCTTATGGTTCCGACAGTTTGGCATATTACCGGAAAGACAAAAACCAACCGGCTGAAGGCATTTTCGAATTATCCGACGGCAGCGTCATTCGCAAAACAGATTGGACACCGGAACCATACACCGACCTTGTCAGAAAATTCATCGGCCGCAGCAGTAACCGCATTGTTCCGCATATCGGAAGCAATATCAACCCCGATGCTGTGGCAGGTGACGAAGATCGCCCGTTGACTTTTATCGAGAACGACGAGCGGTTCGTCAATGATGTACATTCTTACATACAATCTATCAACGATGCTTTGCGCGAACCGGTATTCAGCGGCAAGCCTGCCGATACCCTGAAGATATTCCGCGATTTCATAGAACCGTTCAATACATCGTTGTCCAATATCTTTGGCGAAAGCGATCAAACCACGATCCGTATCGTTCAGTTTGAAGATGCACTTCCCCGGCAAAGTCCGGCCAAATTGATCTTCCAAAAAGGCGGCTCTAAAATTAATTACGATTTGCTGAGCCACGGCGAAAAGCAGGTGGTTGTGTTGCTGCTCAACTTTATCGTCAGGCAGCAGTATTACCGGGATGCGATCATCTATATCGATGAGATGGACCTGCACTTGAATACCGGGCTGCAATACAACGTACTGAAAGAAATCACCGAACGGTGGATACCGGCTACATCGCAGTTGTGGACTGCCACGCATGCGCTTGGGTTTATCGACTATGCACACGACTATGACGAAGGTGTGGTTTTGGATCTTGATAATCCGGATTACGATAAGCCTCAAACCATATTCCCGGCCCGGAAGGATCGTTACGAAATATTCGAATTGGCTGTCAGCAAAGAATTCCTGGGAAAGGTGTTCAACGGCCGGCGCATCATTTTTTCTGAAGGAACCAACACTCCCGTATATAACGATTTAGCAATCAAGGATACTTTTTTCTTTGACGGCAGAGATAAGATGGGGGCATTCCAAAAAGCGAAGAATTTGGGCATGCAGGCGTTGATCGATCGGGATTTCCTGTCGGATAACGATATGGAAGCCATCCGGAGCGCTTATCCTTTTGTATATATCCTTCCGTATTACAGTATCGAGAACTTGCTGTATCATCCGGACAATTTGTCGGAATATAATCAAACGGTTGGAAAGCCGTTTAACCGGGAAAAATATGTGGAGGCTGTTGTATCGGAAAAAAACAGCAATCGCGACTATATCGTTGCCGGAATAGACAATGCCCGGCGCGCCTATCCTTTTTTCAAGGACAATGAACACTCCGGGGAATACAAATCGTATGCAGGCGGAACAAAAACAATTATTGACATGCTGCGCAGTGATGATTTCGAGACATTCTACAAGGTATTCCCTGCAAAAGACTATGGCGGCAATATCCCCGAAAGACAAAATATCAGCAAAAAAGAATTGAGCAAGACCCAATGGTTCCGCAATTCCATGATGAAAGCGGTTGACGGGGTATGAATAATTGATTTCCGCCATTCATTTCCGTTTTTGCCCTTCAAAAAAAGTGTGAATACGCGACATGATGGGATGAGTTAAATATTTTACTATTTTTGTAGGGAAAATTTGATACAAACCGACGCGCCGATGCAAATATTTGTAAACTTTGGCTCCATGCAGACGCGCCGACGTAAATATCGATCAATTTTGGCTCCAAACCGGCGGTTTGATGAAAATATTGGTGAATATTTGCTCCAAACCGGCAGTTTGATGAAAATATTGGTGAATATTTGCTCCAAACCGCCGGTTTGATGAAAATATTGGTAAATATTTGCTCCAAACCGCCGGTTTGATGAAAATATTCGTAAACATTAACCGTTTTACTTGTGAATAACAAACCAATATCGTTTAGTTAAGGATTTTCACCCCCGACCCCTAAAGGGGAGTCTCGGTATACCGCGCTTTGCGAAAGTCCCCTTTAGGGGATATAGGGGTGGAGACGAAATAGAGAGCGTTAACTAAACGACATTGAATAACAAACATCAAATATCATTTTTACCATTAATACCAAACAGTTATGGAAATTCAAAAAATATCTTTCGGACAATTCCGCGCCGCAGAACATGTACAGTTCGGCACGGAGATTTGTGAACTGATTGACGAGGCTCCCGGCAAGGAACAATTGCCCCAATACGAGACCTACAAAAGGCTGCATGGTGAGGAGCAAAAAATCTTTAAGAAAACGGCAGCAGCAGCCCTGACACCCGAATTGGTGCAAGCCGACCGGATGCGCGACAAGCACACCACAGGTTTTTTTCTGGCTATCGAATCGGCGCAGCATCATTACCTGCCCGAACAGGAGAAAGCAGCCGATCGGCTTGCCGGTTTGCTGAAACCCTACAAGGGCGTGGTCAAATACACCTATAATGCACAAACGGCTTCGCTGACGCGGATGGCAGCCGAGTTACAAAAGACCGCCGCCGCTGCGGATATCGACCTGCTGGGGCTGGCCGGATGGGTAATACAAATAGACACCGACAATAATAATTTTGCCCGCCTGATGATGTTGCGCAGCACTGACAATTTGGATAAGGAGGAAGGCACGATGACCGAGATACGCAGTCGGGTAGACGCGGCATATTTCGATATGGTGAAACACATCAACGCTTTGATAGTGGTCAACGGACAGGATGCATATACCGAGCCGGTGAAGTTGATCAACGAACGTATCGATTATTACAAACGCACCGTCGCTGAACGTCAAACAGCTTCGGCAAACAAAAAGGCAAAGAAATAAAACCTCCGTCCCTGCCCTTTTCCCCGCAGGGACGGCATATTCTCTTTAAATACTTTTCGGAGCGGAATCATCATCCTATCTTTGAATTTCGGGCCTTGAAATCTACATCGGCGATAAAGGCACTATATTTGCATTTTTATCGTTAATGTAAACGACAAATTCGGTTCAAAACTCATCGATTCGATCATGAAATCTTTTTTTGCATACTCTCTCATCTTGCTTTTTGCGGCAAGCAATGCATCATCGCAAAGCAAGTTCAATTATACCTCGCGGTGGAAAACCATCGACCGATTGATGGAAAGCGCTTTGCCGCAATCCGCCTTGCCGGAAATAGAAAGCGTATACCAAGCGGCCTTGAAAGACAAGGAATACGGCCAACTGATCAAAGCCGTGATCACGCGCAACAATTGTTACTCATTGACTGCGGAATATCCGCAAACGGCCGTCATTGTCGCGCTCAAACGCGATGCCGAAACGATTCCGTTCCCCGCCAAACCGGTTATTTATTCGCTTACGGGCGAGGCGCTCGTGAATTACTATAACCGGAACCGTTGGAAAATATACGACCGGACCGCGTTGGCGGAAGATTCGGAAAGCGAGGACATCGAAACATGGGGCGCCGCACGGCTTATCCGCGAAATTGCCCGTTATTATCGGCTGTCGCTTGTCGATGCCACATTATTGCAGAAAATATCCGTCGACGATTTTAAGGAAGCGCTCGAAGGCGACGCTGCTACCCGTTATCTGCGGCCGACGCTGTACGATTTCCTTGCGCATCGGGCCATTGATATGTATATGCAAAACGATTTGACCATAACCGATTTTGCGCAACCGTTTCCGCTCGACCGCGTCGAATATTTTGCCGACGCACGCGGCTTTGCCGAATCGACGATCTCTTCGCCGGACACTTTGTCGACGGCATACATCGTTTTAAAACTCTTCCGGGACCTGACCGCTTTCCGTTTAACGCAAAACGATATGAACGCTTTGACGGATGTCGATTTAAAACGTTTCACTTTCCTGAAAGATCGCGGAATCTTCGACAATGTCGACGAATTGTACGAAGACGCGATGAAGCATCTGATTGACGGTTGCGCCGGACAAAAAATATGGGGAAAGGCCGTGTATACCTTAGCCGATTATTACGGCGACAAAGGAAAAATGTGGGAATACGACAAAACGTACGGCACGCGCTTTCGTTTGGCCGACGCCGTGAA
>JAVBRP010000343.1:0-4050 GCA_031547815.1 Bacteroidales bacterium
TGAAATACAGTCAATTTGTCGTAAAACCGGGCGAAAAATTCACTCATCTCTTTCCCAAATCATTCCCGGCACGCTGGATAAGAATTACAGCCGATAAAAATACCGCAGCCACGGCATGGTTGGAATATAAGTAATGAGCCCGGTTCGGAAAGCCATCGTGCTCTGTTTTTACACCCGGATCATGTTCATTCGGACCGATTCGCGCACAACAAACCTCAGACATGATGGGCGAAGCACAACCGAGTTTGTCCGCTTAAATGACAAGTCGGGCAAGCGAGTTCCACGAAGTAAATCTTGAACCATTGAATCATGAAATCATCGAATCTTCTGAAATCATTTACCGTCGGCTGCCTCGGCGCCGCATTCGGGCTGCATGCCCAGGCGCAACGGCCGACCAACATCGTCGTTATTTTCTTGGACGACATGGGCTACGGCGATCTTACCGTTACCGGCGCCACCGGATACCGAACGCCCAACATCGACCGTATGTGCGCCGAAGGCATGCGCTTCACCGAGTTTTATGCGGCGCAAGCCGTCAGCAGCGCCTCGCGGGCGGGTTTGATGACGGGATGTTATCCCAACCGCATCGGCTTTGCGGGAGCGTTGGGGCCTGCATCCAAATTAGGAATCGCGCAAAGCGAAGAAACCGTTGCCGAAGTGCTGAAAAAGAAAAATTACGCTTGCGGAGCTTTCGGGAAATGGCATTTAGGGCATCACCCGCAGTTCCTGCCCACGCACAACGGATTTGACGAATATTACGGCTTGCCCTATTCGAACGACATGTGGCCCTTTCATCCGCAAAGCGGAGACAGATTTCCCGACCTGCCGCTCATCGAAGGCGACCGCGTGGTCAATCCCAAAGTCACCTCCGAAGATCAAGCGCAACTCACCACGCAATACACCGAGCGGGCCATGCGCTTCATCGAAAAGAACAGGAACCGTCCGTTCTTCGTATACCTTGCCCATTCCATGCCGCACGTTCCGCTTCACGTAAGCGACAAGTTCAAAGGAAAAAGCGAACAGGGCCTGTATGGCGACGTGATGATGGAGATCGACTGGAGCGTCGGCGAAATATTGAAAACACTGGAGAAGCTCGGTTTGGATAAAAACACGCTGGTGGTGTTCACTTCCGACAACGGCCCGTGGCTCAACTACGGCAACCATGCCGGCTCGTCGGGCGGCTTGCGCGAAGGCAAAGGAACCGCATTCGAAGGCGGGCAACGGGTTCCCTGCATCATGCGTTGGCCCGGGAAAGTACCCGCAGGCGTTATCTGCAACCAATTGGCGTCGACCATCGACCTGCTGCCCACCTTTGCGCACATCAGCGGTGCGCCGCTCCCGACCTCGCGCATCGACGGCATCAATATACTTCCGTTGATGACCGACGCCGAAGCCGTTTCGTCGCCGCGGAAATATTTTCTGTACTATTATCGCCAAAACGACTTGGATGCCGTGCGCAACGACCGTTTCAAACTTGTGTTTCCCCACGCGGGCCGCACGTACGAAGGTTTCCTCCACGGTAACGACGGACAGCCGGGACCGGTGAACGAACGCCGAGCTTTCGAATCGGCTTTGTACGACTTGCGTCGCGACCCCGGCGAACGCTACGACGTGAAAGAACTTTATCCCGAAGCCGTTGCCGAATTGACGAAGATTGCGGAAGCCGCCCGCAAAGACCTCGGCGACGACCTCACCGGCGAAAAGGGTACGGGGCGACGACCGATCGGGAAGTTGATCGAATAACAATTCCGCGACACAAAAAATCGAATTCCTTCGCAAACCGGCATCACCGACAAAATAATTGTCTACATTTGAAGTCGATTTTTTATTCCGAATCTTTAATGTTTTATCCCCGACCCCTAAAGGGCAGGATGTTAAGTTCTAAACAAGTATAATCGGTTAATGCCCTGACGGACAATTTAGATTTCCCGGTCGTCCGATTCTATTGACGTTTTTCCCCTAACGGGAAATTTTTGTGCCGAAATTGTCCGTAGGACAATCACGTCAATAGAAAAACCGCCCCCGCAATCCACATTTGCCCGTAGGGAATGAAGACAAAATAATTTACTCATTTGACAGGATTAACAGGATTTACAAGATGTAAAAATCCTGTTAATCCTGTCTAAAAAAGATGAGAATTTTATTTTATCATTGTCCGTAGGGCATTAACGGAGAATTTATACCTCGCACGGTCAAATTTTGTGCATTTGTATATTTCTCGCTTTGCGTCTTTGTGCCTTTGCGAGAGAATAATCACGCAAAGACGCAAAGCGCAATTCTATACCGCGAGAAGTATAATATGTCGCTAATATATATTGACCTATCGATTTCAGACAAATCAAAAATTATCCATTAAAAATCAAAAATCACTTATGGTATCACGTAGAAGTTTCATTAAAGCGGCAGGAGCCGCATCGGCAGGAGTGCTGATCGGAGGAGCCGCTCAGGCGAACGCGCACGTCACAAGCATGAGCGCGCGAAGCTATTCGCGCATCATCGGCGCCAACGACCGCATCGGAGTGGCTCTGTGGGGTTGCAACCGACGTTTCGACCCCATTTCGAAAGCCTTGACCACCTGCAAGAACATCGACATCGTTTATGTGTGCGATGTCGACAGCCGCCGTCAGGACAAAGGCGCGGCCCGTATCAAAGACTTGTTCGGCGCCGCTCCGAAAGCGCAGAAAGACTTGCGGAAGATTTTGGAAGACAAAACGGTGGATGCCGTTTTCAACATGACGCCCGACCATTGGCATGCACCCGGAGGCATCATGGCCATGAATGCGGAAAAACATCTGTATCTGGAAAAACCGGTAACGCACAATCCCGCCGAAGGCGAGATGCTGTTGCGCTGCCAACAAAAGCATCCGAACCTGAAAGTACAGGTGGGTACGCAACAACGGTCGTCGCCGGAAAGCATCGACATCATGCAGCAGATACATGCCGGCGAACTGGGCGAGGTGTACGAAGCCCAAACGTTCTACATTGCCAATCGCGGTCGCGTGGATAATCCCAAAAAAGTGCCCGTGCCGGATTGGTTAGATTGGGAACTTTTTCAAGGTCCCGCGCCCCGAACCGATTTCATGGACATCTGGCAGGACTACATGTGGCATTGGTATTGGCAATACGGCACCGCCGAGTCGGGCAACAACGCAATGCACGAGTTAGACGTTGCGCGTTGGGCCTTACAGGTGAGCTTCCCGAAGGAAGTGGCTTCGTTTGCCTACAAAAACCACTTCAAAGAAGACGGCTGGACCATGTACGACACCATGGATGTGGTGTTTACCTACCCTCAAAACAAGCTGATCAAATGGAAATGCCAGTGCCGCAACGGATACAAGACTTACGGACGCGACAGAGGCACCATCGTGTACGGCACGAAAGGTTCGACAATCATCGACCGCGACGGCTACGAAGTATACGATTTGACCGGAAAGATGATTCGCGAACGCAAATCGACCGAGAAAAGCCACGGAACGGCATTGGGCGGAAGCGGAGTGGGCTTGGATGCGCTGCATCCGCAAAACTTCTTTGCCGCCATTCGCGGAGAGGAAAAACTGAACTCGTCCTTGGAACAAGGCGTCACCAGCACGCTCCTCTGCCACTTGGCCAATATTTCCTACAAGGAAAGCAACAAGGCTTTGGCCGTAAGCACTGCCGACGGACACTTTGCGGAAAAGAAAGTGCAGAACCGGCACTGGGCACGAACGTACGAAAAAGGTTGGGAGCCGAAAGTGTAGTATTTCGGTAATACGCCGAACTTTCGACGAAACATTGAACCTCGCAGTTTTATTGCTTGTGCAATCAAATAAAAATCTGCGAGGTTTTTGATTTATGAGACGGGATTATCGCACAATTATGCGACGGATATGTATCACGTCTTAAAAATAATGGTTACTTTCCGATAACTTGGAATACAAAGATCATACGATTCATTGGGTTCAATGTTGCAGCAAAAAGGTGAATGAAAACGATCATATTATCGATCATCATCTACTTTTTACTTTCTGTGATTGATTTTTTGCTTACCACGATTTATTTTTTACCTCCTGC
>JAVBRP010000216.1:0-4186 GCA_031547815.1 Bacteroidales bacterium
TGGGACGAGCGCATCGGGTGGGAGAGCGCCGGCGATGTTACCGTGCTGAGTTGCTGACGGATGATGTCAAAAATGATTTTTTCTCGGATAATTCGGGAAAAGATTGTAGGAATATAATTTTGTAGAAAATAAAAGACAGAACCAATGACCGTTAAACGTTCTCTTCGCTTTTTCAATACCACCGGGCCGTGCAATCCGGACGATCATTACATGCTTCCGCCCGAAGATCGTCTTGTCGGCGCGCAATTGCATCGCTACATCGGCGACAAACTCTATTGGGTGCTTCATGCGCCGCGCCAAACGGGCAAAACCACTTTCCTGCAAAGCTGGATGCGCGAAATCAATTCGGGAACGGAAGCCGTTGCCTGCTACGTCAGCGTGGAAACTTGTCAAGGCATTTCGGAGCCGGAACGTTCCATGCCGGCTATTTGCGAAGCAATAAAACAATATGCGCGCAATTTCGAGTTGCCTGTTCCTCAATCGGGAGAAGATATACCGCCAATCAGTATGTTAAGCGATATTTTAGGTAATTGGTCGGAACTGGTCGCACCTAAGCCGTTGGTTGTATTATTCGATGAAGTGGACGTTTTGATCGATGAATCTTTGATCAGCTTTTTGCGTCAATTGCGCGGCGGATTTGCATCGCGCGGTGTCGGAAAATTTCCGGTGTCGATCGCTTTGGTGGGAATGCGCGATTTGAAAGATTATATCACGGCCTCCAAAGGCGGTGTGGCGCCCAATCCCGGTTCGCCGTTCAACATAAAAGCCGATTCGGCGGTATTGTCCAATTTCCGTAAAGAGGACATCGCTAAACTGTTTGCTCAGCGAACTGCCGAGAACGGACAAGAGATCACTGCAGAAGCGTTGGATTACGTGTACGAACAATCGAAAGGGCAACCGTGGATCGTCAATTCATTGTTCATGCGGGCGACCATGCGCATTTTGGATCAGGAAAGCGCCGAAACGGTGACGTTGGCGCATATCGAGGAAGCACGCGAACAAATGATCATGGCGCGCGAAACACACTTGGATGCACTTGCCGTGCGATTGAAAGACCCGCAGATACGCGCCGTCATCGAACCCATTCTTACCGGCGAACCCGATCCGGAACTTGCCGAGAGCGATGCTTTCCGACTTTGCTTGGACTTGGGCTTGGTGGCCGTCGAGAGAGGTACGCCCGTGATTGCCAATCCGATATATCGCGAAGTAATTGCCCGACACCTCACTTACGGCACGCAGTTGGCGATTCCCGAGCCGACATGGACTTGGCGGAAGCCCGACGGCACGCCCGACATGGACAAGCTGATGCAAGAGTTTCAGAAGTTTTGGCGTCGTCATGCAGATATTTGGGAAGCGAAGTCGGATTACACCGAAGCGTTTCCGCATCTGTTGCTGATGGCATTTCTGCAACGTGTCATCAACGGCGGCGGCCGCATCGAGCGTGAATATGCCGCAGGCCGCGGGCGGATGGATTTGGCGGTGGAATATGCCGGGCATTGGTACATCATCGAAATCAAGCTCGTGCATTCGTATGACACGCCCGATTCGGTCAGAGAAGAAGGTTTGGAGCAGATACGACAGTATCGCGACAAGATCGATCCCGGAGCGCCGTCTTATCTGGTGATTTTCGATCGCCGTCCCGCAACGCGCGCCAAAAGCTGGGACGAGCGTATCCGTTGGGAACAAATCGATGATGTTACTGTATTGAGTTGTTGAAAAACTCAATCCTCGATGCTTGCGCGCGTTACAAACATGCGCAAGCCGAGTTATCGTTTTCCTTCTTTTGTATCAATATAACCTTTTATGGCATCCGCTGCCAAGCCTTTGCTGATGATTGTTTTATTCTCGTCAAGCAAAAATATGGTCGGGAAAAGCGACACATTATATAATTCGCGCCACTTGGCACTGAACGGCGCCCAAGCATCGACCCAACCGAACAGATTGTTTTCGTTCACAAAATCAATCCATTTTCCTTTGGCTTCTTTGGTGTTTACTGATTGTACGGTGATCACCTGCAATCCTTTATCTTTGTATTCTTCGTAAACCCGGTGCAGTTCTCGAATCGTTTTTTTGCAGTGACTGCAATTGTAATCCCAAAACAAGAGAGCCGTATATTTGCTTTTAAACGTTTTTCGAAAATCTTCTACCATTACGCCGGCTTGCACATCGAATTTGATGGCCGTGTCCAATGCTGCGGCTTTAATATGATCGGGCGGCAAAACCATCAGCATTTCAATGGGAGGCGCCGGTTTGCCGATCAGGTTGGGCGTTTTCTTCGTCACTTCCTTTTTCAGCGTTTCGATAAACTTTTCGTCGCTCCACGCGGCGAAAGGAATGTACCATTTGTCGGCAATGTGCACCCAAATATTTTCATCGCCGATGATGTCACTTTTTCCGTACCGATTGAAAATCGTGATCAACAAATAGCGGAAAGTCTCGTTGTCGGCGCGGGCTTTTGTCAGGATTTTATCGACTTCGGCGCAAACCGTGTCGGGAAAGAGCGGAATGACTTTCGTCAGATATTCCGTCACTCTGTTCTCGTACAAAGGCGTACGCAACAAACCGGGATCGGAAAGATCGAAATTGTCGAAATAATGCGCTCGGTACCAGCGATAAACGTAGCTCGGATCGGTGACTTTTCCCTCCGCGTCCTTCGGCGGTTCCGGTAAATTACTATTCGGCGGAATGATCGCTTTCAAAAATTTCCCGACAAACAAACTCTTGTTTTCCTCAGCCAATCGTTGCGTATATTCGAGTCTTTCCTTTTCGGTCGCTTGCATCTTTTCGCGAAGGGCATATTTCTCCGCATCGGCGGTTGCATTCTTGATTTGCTCGCTCAATTGTTGCATCTTGACGTTGAACTCGGCGCTGTATCGATTGAACTTGTAAAATGCATCGTTTTCGGGCGAAGACGTAAAACGGGTGCTATTGATTAAATCGGCGGTGTCGGCCGTTATACCGAATTGTTGACTGTCGCCGATAACAAAATCGATCCTTTTCCGGTCATTGAAAATGAAATACAAACCTTCGGGCAGCTTGTTGCCTTTGAAAACGCCCTTTCCATTTTTGAGAATGACGGTATTGTTAACATACATCGATTCATTTTTGGCAAAAAAATGTCCCAAAACGGCAGTATCGCTTTTGCTTTTGAGCGAAATGCTTATTTCGTACTTCTGCGCAAAGCCGAAAGTTGTTGTCAAAAACAGCAACAAACATGCATATTTTGCGTAAGACAAAGTTTTCATATTCAAGAGTTTTTCGTATGGATTGTATGATTATGCCATCAACCGAAAATCATCCATCAAAAATCAAAAATGATCACAGTCCGCTGTCTTTCAATCTTTCCGCATTTTCTTCCATTTGCAGCTTGTCTATCAATTCCCGGACATCTCCGTCCATCACAGTCGGCAGATTATACACGGTGTAATTGATGCGGTGGTCGGTGATGCGGCTTTGCGGATAATTATATGTCCGTATTTTTGCCGAACGGTCGCCCGTGGAAACCATCGTTTTGCGTTTGGACGAAATATCGTCCATATATTTTTGATACTCGATGTTGTAAATACGGGTTCGCAATTCGTTGAACGCTTTTTCGAAATTCTTGATCTGCGACTTTTCGTCCTGACATTGCACCACTATACCCGTAGGAATGTGCGTCAAGCGGATGGCCGAATAAGTGGTGTTGACCGATTGTCCGCCGGGGCCTGACGAACAGAAAGTATCCTTGCGAATGTCGTTCATACTTAATTCGATGTCGAATTCTCCTGCTTCGGGCAATACGGCAACCGTAGCCGCCGAAGTATGTACGCGCCCTTGCGTCTCGGTTTTGGGAACACGTTGCACGCGATGCACGCCCGATTCGTATTTGAGCGTTCCGTACACCTTGTTGCCCGAAATATTCATCACTATTTCCTTGAAACCTCCCGATGTTCCCGGCGACATGCTCGTCACCTCCACTTTCCAACCTTTGGTTTCGCAAAAGCGCGAATACATGCGGTACAGATCGCCGGCAAAAATGCTTGCTTCGTCGCCGCCCGTTCCCGCCCGAATTTCCATCACCGCGTTTTTGTCGTCTTCGGGGTCGGAGGGGAGCAGCAGCAACTTGATTTGTTCTTCGAGCGGCGCGACACGTTCGCTCAGCGCTTCCATCTCTTCTTTGGCCATCGCGCGAAGCTCATCGTCCTTT
>JAVBRP010000318.1:0-9572 GCA_031547815.1 Bacteroidales bacterium
TAACAGGCTCGTCTATCAAGGTTTCCACGAAAAAACGCGCTACACGGTTGTTCTCCATCAAACGTTTGAAAACGGTGTCGAATATCGGGTTGGCAATAATCATGATTCAAAATTCCTTATTCAAGATTCAATATTAACTTCATTGGGCCCTGCTCGGAACCCGGAAAGCTAACGATACAAAAATACGTTTTTTGCACGAATTGCAAAAATGCGTGTAAGCCAACATGTCAAAGAACTTATCGGAATAAGTCGAAATATTTACGGCGGGCCTTTTTAAGCCTATTTCGGCATGAAGATATACTGCCCGGTGATGTCGTTGAACTGTACCTTATACGTTCCGGCATCGAGCGATATGTTGGGACCGTCTTGCACACCTTTACCGTAAGGGAATCCGCTGCCGCCCCAATTAACAGGCCAATCGTGATTTGCTCTGAACTTCAGCTCTCCGGAAATCGGGATATTCGCACCGTCCAACACCCATATATGCGGATCGTAGGCCGAAGGAGTCAAATCGAGATCGCCGCCCCAACCGTTAAAACCACCTATGAGGGATATGTAAGTGTAGGTGATTGCCGGGTTCGGGAGTTTCGTGAATTGAAACGTACCGGCTTTGATGTCGGCTTTCAATTCATAATAAGCCGCTTCGGTAAATTTGAATGCAGGATCGCCGCCGATTTGCAGACTGCCGCTCATTGTTCCCTGAGTGTCGGGGCGATATAAATCCCACGAACCTAACATATTATCGTCCGCAAACTTAAAATAAGTGTCAATACCGCCATCTGTAAGATTATCCAGTTTAATGATTCCGGTGTAGGTATAAATTCCCGATAGCGGATCGCTGTCGTCGCGGAAAAATTGGAAATCGGTGTTGCTGTTGCTCCATCCCTGCATGTTGCCTATGATATACAATCCGGGTACGGGAGGTACGTACGAATCGATATAGGGCGTAACGGTGAGCGTTACCGGATCGGAAAAGAGCGGATCCAGCGGCATCACCGTGCTTTTGTTCAAATACAAATACGATTTGATTCGAACCTGCACGGCAACCTCATCCCCCGAATTATCGAGCGCAAGCACGGTTTTGTCGATGTCGCGCACGGTGAAACGTTGGCTGGTGGCGTTCAAACCCGATACCAATGTGACGGGAGATGCAAAATCGGTTCCGTCCAACGCCATCTGAATATCGTATCTTACGGCTACCGGGCCGTAGTCGGCGGGCGTCCATTCGAATACTTCGAAAGTGTTGAATTCCGTTTCTTTTGTCAGGACATAATTGCCGCCCGCGTAGTTCTTGAATTGGGGCGGTTCGTTTCCTTCCGCATGAAGAAATACGTCCTTGTTGTCGGTGTTGCAGGAAAACAGAAAGAGCAAGCCGATAAGGGAGGATAATATATATGCTGTATTTTTCATTTCTCTATCATTTTTTGGTTAATAACCGGGGTTTTGAACCATATTGGTGTTGGCAATGATTTCGGAGGCGGGAATGGGGAACAGATCCAGATACTGCGGGGTTGAAACACCTTGCATGGTTCCGCCTTTCCACGGCCACAGGTATTCGGAGGTGCTGAAACGTCCGAACCGGATCAAATCGGTGCGGCGGCTGCATTCCCAGAATAATTCGCGGCTGCGTTCGTCCAAAATGAAATCGAGCGTGAGATCGGCGTCGGCAATGTTTCCGGAAGTGTCGCCGTAAGCCCTCGTGCGCAGGTCGTTGATCAGACTCAACGCCGTGGCGCGACTTCCCGTTGTGGCGCCCCGCAAAACGGCTTCGGCATACATCAGATATGCGTCGGCTACGCGGAAGAACGGATAGTCGGTGTCGGGCAGTTGCTCGTTGGAGCCGGGTTCGTTCATTTTCGTCTTATTCCGGTATTTGGTGACGGAATAGCCTTGAACGAACACGGTCGGGGAGACGATCTCAAGCGTACGGCCTTGGTCGAAGAACAGAGCGCGGCCGTCTTTGCAATTTTCCAAATCGCCTTCGGCAAGAATTCCGAACTTCGCGGGCAACGCGCTTGTGCTGCGGTTACCGCCCCATTGTTCGGAAATTCCGAAATTTTCGACCTGTCCCATATCCGAACTCAATGCGCTGCATATCAAAAATTTCATTCCGCCGTAAGTCTCGGTCAACACACCGTGATAGGCCACCGGGTAAATGATTTCCTCTTTCGCCGGACTCATTTGGTTGTCGGCCAGAAACAAGTATTGGTACGGGTTGTATGTCGCGCCGGACACATCGGTATCCGAAAGTCCGAGCACGGTAGCGGTGATGACTTTATTCGCCCAAGTGGCGCACTCGTTGTATTTCGCTTTGGCGACATACACTTCGGAGTTCAGATACAGCTTGGCAAGCAGCATCCATACGGCCGATTTGTCTATTCGGCCGTAGCCGTTTGCCCGCGGCGCTTTCAGTTTCGATTCCACGTCGAGCGCTTCCGTTTCGATCCAATTGTACAGATCGGCGCGTTTTGTCTGCGCCGGCATGAAACTCGATCCGATCGGTTGATTTTCATCGATCAAAGGAACGTTTCCGTACAAATCCAGCGCAATCCAATAGGTCAGCACTCTGAAGAAGCGCGCTTCCTCGCGATAACCGTTTATTTCGGGCCAACGGCTCGGGTCGATGCCGCGCGAGGTCAACTTGTCTTGGGTCGTTTGGCGGATAAACTCGTTACATTGCGCTATTTCCCAAAACAAACGATAATACAGCCCCTGTATGATGGCGTTTTCCGACGACCATGTCTGGTTGTGCAAATCGGGAACACCGGGGTCGGTCCAGGCGCATATAGCTTCGTCGGTGGTCAATTCCTGCAAATTCCAATAGAGCCGAACCAAGTTACTGGTGCCTTCGTCCAATATTTTCACGTCGGGAAGACCGGCCGGTCCTCTGTTTCCGGTCAGCGCATAACCGTCATATATCTTGGCGATTATCGATTGGTAATTGTCGGGGTCGGAATAAACTTTTTCCGTGGTGATTTCATCCTTGTCGATAGGCGTCGTGTTCAAATCGTCGATACAGGCGGCAAATGTTATCGCGACCAATATCGTTGCAAAGAGATACGATAATTTCATATATATGGATTTCATGATGTTTGTTTTAAAAATTTAAGCTGACTCCCAATAAAAACACGGTAGGGCGAGGATATATCCGATTGTCGATGCCGGCTCCGGTTTTGTTGCTGTCGTCCAACGCAACCGTTATTTCGGGGTCCAAACCGTCGTATTTGGTGAAAACCGCCGGATTCTGTACGGTGAAGTATATTCTTCCGGACAGTTTATTCGCAATCAACTTTTCGAAGCTGTATCCCAGCGTGATGTTGTCGATTCGGAAAAACGATGCGTTTTGGATGTAATAATCGGACAACAGTTGTTTGGACAGGAAATTGGTTTCGAAAGCCGATTTCACTCTGTTGGACAGGTATGATCTGAGATAGAAAACATCGGCCATATTGAGCGAGGCGTTGGATGCCGCAACGCTGTAATAATTATAGTTGCCGATGAAGGCTCTTGCATTGATGCCCAAGTCCCATTTGCGCCAGGTCAACTTCGTGGAGAATCCCATGATCACGTCCGGAGCGCCTTTTTCATACACATAGCGGTCGTCCTCGTTGATGTCGCCGTCGCCGTTACGATCGACGTACACTCCTTCCACGGGCATCCCCGCATCGTCATACACCTGTTGGTACACCAAAAACGAGTTGACGGGGTAGCCCACACGGTTGATGAGTATTTTTTCGTTGGTGCCGCCGTCGACCTGCCCCGTGAGCACGCCTTTATAATCGGGATCGTCGCCGTCGATGAGTTTGGTCACTTCGTTTTTGTTGAACGAGAAATTGAATCCGACTTCCCATTCAAAATCGTTGGTTGTTACCGGTATGGCGTTGACGGAATACTCGAGACCCGAATTCTTCAAATTGCCCACATTGCGGAGAAGCATGTCGGTGAGATTGGTGCCTGCCGGAATGGGAACCGAGTTGATCATGTCGTTGGTTTTCCGAAAATAATAATCGATTGCACCGGTGATACGATCGTCGAAAAATCCGTAGTCCAACCCGATGTTATACGTTTCGGTTTCTTCCCATTTCAGGTCTTTATTGTAAGCATCGCCCCGCAAAGGCCGCACTGCTATGGGATTTCCGTCGGCATCGTATCCGAATATCGCCATGGCATTGTCTTCGCCGTACGAATAGCGCGGTATGTACGGATAATACTCGTCGTTAAGATCCTGCTGGCCGGTAATCCCCCACCCCAATCGCAACTTGAGTTCGGATAAAGCATCGTTGTCTTTGAAGAAAACTTCGTCTTTAATTCTCCAGCCCAATGCCAACGACGGGAACAAGCCCCAGCGATTGTCTTTCGAATAGCGCGAAGTGCCGTCCCGGCGAAGCGTGAAGGTCAACAAATATCTTTCCATCAAAGTGTAATTGAATCTTCCGTAAAACGAAATCAAATAATATTCGCGTTTGAAATCGGAATCTTCAAAAGTTCTCGTTTCATCGATGTTTTGATAGAAATTGGCGCCCTGTGTGTAGAAGTGTTGCCACGAATACCCCGCCATGACGTCGAAACGGCTTCGGATCGATTGCACGTCTTTTACATACTGCGCATAGAACTCGATCAGCGAGTTTTTCGATTTTTGGTTGTACGTGCCTTTCCGTCCGCCCACGGTATAATCGGTAGGCGCATTCTCGGGAATGTACACATTGCCGTCGGATTTGGTCATGTCGTACCCCAAATTCAGGTTCAGTTTCAAATCGGGAAAGAAATGCACCCGATAGTCGAACTGTATGTTTCCGATAAAACTCTTGGCATCCGACTCGTCGTCTTTCATTTCGAGCACGGACACCGGGTTTTTGGTAGCATTTCCGTCGGGCACGCCCGGAGCGCTTTCCCATGTGAAATACCCGCCGTATTCGTTACCGCCTTCCACCATCACGGGCTGCGTCGGGTCCATGGCAATTGCTCCGTTGATGGCGCCTCCGTCGGCAAAGCGATTATTTATCTTGGAACCTTTCGCATTGATGTTGATGTTCAGATGACGTTCGAAAAACCACGGCGACAGACCGACGCTTCCCGAAAACCGCTCGAAGTTGGATGTTTTCAGAATACCGTCCTGATTGGTGTATCCCACCGATGCCCGATAAGGCATGTTCTGCAAGCCTCCGGTCACCGACAGGTTATGGTCGGTGCCCCAGGCGGTTTTGAAAATCTCGTCCTGCCAATCGGTATTTGCGGTTCCCATCTTGGCGATAGCCCCCGCATCTTTGGTGCTTTCGATGAACGCACGGTACTCGTCGCTCGTCAATACCTCGACTTCCTTTGTTCGGATGCTCATCGACACATTGCCGTCGTAGGATATTGTCGGAGCCGTGCCCGCCTTTCCTTTTTTGGTGGTGACGATGATTACCCCGTTCGATGCGCGCGAACCGTAAATGGCTGTTGCCGAAGCGTCTTTCAATACGGTGAACGATTCGATGTCGTTGGGGTTGATCAAGCTCAAAGTGTTGCTCACCCCCGCCACGCCGTTGTTATCGACGGGCACTCCGTCGATGACGATCAACGGGTCGTTCTTCGCCGAAACCGACGAACCGCCGCGAATACGTATCGCCGCCGCCGTTCCGGGTTGTCCGCCCGAGTTGGTTACCGACACGCCGGCCGATTTACCCGTCAGCAAGTCCTGAAGACCCGTAACTTTTCCGCGATTTTTGTCGTCGATCGTCACCGCCGTTACCGAACCGGTAGCATCTTTCTTACGGACGGTGCCGTAGCCGATGACCACAACTTCGCCCAATCGGGTCGAATGCTCTTCCAACGTTACATTTATTTGGCGTCGGTTGCCCACAACAAACTCCCGAGCGGTATAACCGACAAACGAAAACACCAGAACGGCATTTTCGTCGGGAACATGGATCGTGTACTTACCGTCCGGGTCTGTCACGGTGCCGGTCAAGGTACCTTTTATCAACACGTTTACACCCGGCATGGTCATGCCTCCGGCGTCAGACACCGTTCCGCTTACTTCCGTTTGGGCCTGCGCCCGAATAGAACACAATAACATGAGCAGCAGCACTGAACACGTTATCCTTTTTAATGATATTTTCATAGATATATTTTAAGAAATAAAACATTAAGAACAATCATAACCTTGCATCTTAAAAGCTATTGTTCATATTGTACAACTAAAAATTAAATAATTTTATCAACTTATTTGCATAACATCACATCCCGAATTGTTGTTCAGATTTTTTTTCACCTTTATCGAAAAAAATATCGCTTTTTTCCGATAGTCGTTTAAATACAGCGTTTCGGTTCGCCGAAGCGGCGCCTCCGGGCGCTCCGCAGCAGAAAAGAGATCGCTCGAAGCGATATTTATAAGGCCCGATTCGAAAATTCAGCCAATCTTTTCCGTAAAAAAATCGACATCGAAGAACATCCGCAAACAATATGCGTTATCTTTGTTGTGTTAATTTCCGAAATCTTTAATTTTAAAAACCGAAAGTAATGGGAAAAGAAAAAGATGCAAAAAAAGAAGTCAAGAAAGAAGCGACTAAATCGCTAAAAGAGAAACGGTTGGCAAAACAAGAGAAAAAGAAAAAACAAGCCTCCATGTAAGCGTACCGATGTCCGGAAGGACAAAATCTAATCAATAGAATACGTCTCAAATTAATTTTCGGACGTATTCTTTTTTTCACGCAAAACCATAAAAAAATCAAAATTCAAGATTTCATTATTTCCGTTTGATTCATACCCGAAACACATGCAAATAACCATATACACCGACGGTTCGTCGATGGGAAACCCGGGCCCGGGCGGCTACGGCGCGGTGCTGATGGCCGGAGCCTACCGCAAAGAATTGTCGCAGGGCTACCGGCTGACTACCAACAACCGGATGGAACTGCTGGCGATCATCGTCGCGCTCGAAGCCTTGAAAATTCCCGGAAGTCAAGTAACCGTTTATACCGATT
This sequence comes from Bacteroidales bacterium, assembly GCA_031547815.1. Taxonomy (GTDB): domain Bacteria; phylum Bacteroidota; class Bacteroidia; order Bacteroidales; family UBA4181; genus JAIRLS01. Next base: position 6,966 of record JAVBRP010000318.1, read on the forward strand.
CGCAATACGCGGTCAATTCGGTAGAGAAAAAATGGGTGTTCGGATGGGAAATGAAAGCCTTTGCGGGAAAGAAAAACGCCGATCTGTGGCAACGGTTCCTGAAAGTGTATCGGCAACACAACGTTCGTTTCGTTTGGGTGAAAGGACATGCGGGCAACAAGGAAAACGAACGCTGCGACCGACTTGCCACCACTGCGGCACAAACACCTCCGTTGTTGGAAGACACAGGGTATTTGAATGAGGATTAGAGGTTTAAAATAAAAGCGGCTGTTTCGGGAATGCGAAATAAATTACGCTGTTCTTTTTTTATTTCGCATTCCTAAAGCATTAGTTATCAGGCGTACTTTTGCTTGCCGGTTGCCCGAAAGTCGGGCTTTCGGGGTCGATACACCAATAATTGCAGGTCTTTCCGTCGGTTGAATATCCGACATACTTGCCGATGAGCATCCCCGAAGCGGTCTTCCCGAAAACAATTACTCTGTAATGCCCGCCGGAGGGGTATTTAATGCTGTTGAAGAGTGCTTCCGTAATCGCGGTGTTATTCGAAAGCCTTTTTAAATCTCCTATCGTGTTAAAAGTATTTCCTTGCGCCACAGCATTTTGAAATAATCCGACAGCTTTAGCCGGGTCAGCCTTATAATCATAGGTTCCGTATGCCAGACCGGTTATTCCGTTATCCCATGCCCGGTCTCTTGAATAGCCCGAAATAAACAAGGGATGGCTAATCATAAAAAGGGCGCTAAGCCCGGTACTGTTAGAGTACACCTCGTTGAGAGCGCCGTTTCCCGCATAATGAACTGTGGCAATCGTCGAGCCTGAACTGTTGGTAATATAGCTTGGCTTATTTCCCAGATCGAACTGCTGTTTTACATATATTGTATGCCGTAGAAGAGTAAGAACTTTAGTCAGGTTCGGATCGTCGGCGGCGACACCCGTTTGTGTAACGTCGATGGTTACATTTGCCGCATTGCCTGCCGATACTGTAACGGAAGCATTCCGGGATTCGACACCCGTATGGGCGGAAGCAGTAACAGTAAAAGCATTGCCGCTCTTGTTGACGGTGCACCACGTTTGATTGCTCACCACGTTCCATGACGGTTGATTGGTGGTCACGGCGATTGCCCCACTTGTTCCGCCTGTATTTGCAAATGACACAGGAGTAATCGGTGTTACGGACAGTTTAGCGCCCACTCCCGCTTGCGTGACGTTGATCACAACGGGCTTTGCGGTGCCGGCCGTTACAGTAATTACGGCAGGTGCAGGCGATGATGTTGAAGTGTTGGCAACGGCAGTAACAGTAAACTTACCGTTACCTTTGGTTACCGTACACCACGATTGTGACGAAACGGCATCCCATGACGGCCGGTTGGTCGTTACCGTTATTTCGAAAGATTCGGCAGCGCCGGCCGAAAAACCTATGGCTGCCGCAGGATTTACCTCCAGCGTTGCTTCGGGCGTATTGTCGTTTCCCTTGTTGCAGGCTGCCAATGTATAAACAGTTATCAATAAAAAGATGATTTTTTTCATTCCGTTTAAATTTTAATTGATGGTGATTTAATATTGATCGTACATTTTTCGGGTGTAAAGATATTTCCGGAACCGACGCCTGTCAATCGCCCGAAAGGGATAGTCCTTTTGGGGGATTGCAGCAAACCGGAAAAACAAGTAATTTTGACAAATTCAAAACTATAATTCATGAAACATACATTATTTCTTTGCTTTGTTTTATTGTCGGCAACAACAAGTGTTTACGGCCGGGCGCAAAATACGGATTCGCTGATCCATGTGCTGAAGACAAAAAAACTATCCCCGACCGAAGAATTGGAAGTATACAACGAGATCAGCTTTTTTTATGCCCGAAACGACTTGGCAAAAGGGCTTGAATATGCTTCGAAAGGATTGCAGTTGGCTCAACAGGCAAAAAACAAAAAGATGGAATCGGCATTTTATCGAAACTTGGGGATCGTTTATTTCTATAAATCAAGTTACGATACAACACAAATTTACTTGGACAAGGCATTAACGCTGGCGCTCGAAGTCGGCGACAAGCCTTTGGAGATGAAGGTTTACGTAGACTTGGGTAATTTGTACGCTTATCAAAATTATCAAACAGCGCTTGAATATTACCTAAAAGCGCTGTCGTTGAGCCAAAATCAACCGGATAGGACTACAGCCGTCATATTAAATAATATAGCCAATATCCATAGGGTTTTGAAAGATTTTGATCGCGCCGTTTCTTTTTCCGAACAATCATTGGAAATTGCAGAACGGCTTCAACTCGAAGATGTGAAAATGTATGCCTGCAACGGGCTTGGTACCGCTTATGCGGGCAAAGGCGATATCGACAAATCAATTTCATATTTGCAGGAAGCTTTGATCATCAGTAAAAATACAGGCAATAAGTTTTATGAAATATCTACTCTGATAACGCTTTCCTCGCAGCTCGCATTAAAAAAAGAATATAAACAAGCATTGAAATACTGCCGTGAAGCATTGCAAATTGCCGAAGAGATAGGCAGTCCGCGCGAAATCTGCAACGTATCGATGGTTCTGTCCGACATATACCGTGAAATGGGCGACTACAAGGAATGCGAACAGACAGCGCTC
>JAVBRP010000123.1:0-4989 GCA_031547815.1 Bacteroidales bacterium
CGCAAAGACAATCGGCCTTCGTCAATCGATCGATCGACGATAAACCGCCTGTAACGGCGAAGATTCGCATAACATAAAGTAATGTAATAAACATCAAGCACGGCTTTTATGCACACCATGCCGCCGAAAACGATTCCGAAAAAATCTTGCGTGCCGGAAAAAGCGCCGTAATCGATCACGGTACGGAATTGTTCCTGATACGGAACAACGAATAGGATAACAAACATGAAAAGCCCGCCGGAAAACGGAATGGCATAATGCAGAGGCGAAAAACGTTCGTCTCTTCGGATGCGTGCAATTTCAAAAAGAAATCGATAAAAGAAAACCGGTTGCACCAACAGCGCCGAATAAAACAGCCAGCGTAAGTATACGTATGCTTTCGGAATGAAAAAATAAAATGCCGAAGTGGAAAAACACAGCATCCACGACAGGATACATAAAAGCAATCGAAACTTCAATTGCCGATCGCGACCGTTAGCGGAAACTATATCGCCACACAACATGGTCGCCATAAATATCGACGAAAGAGTCGGTATAAAAAATAGCATAAAATTATATAAATCTATGCTTTGCATAACAATACATTACTTTTTCAACCGACAAAAGTAAAAATAAAAGTTAAAACTTGCGAATGTAAGAGTAAACAATGAAGAAGTTTATGTTATAAGCATAGCAATTGTCGGATATTCGGCGGGTATATCATCGGAAAATCAAAAAAAATGCACATTTTACACTTTTTTGCGATTTACGATTTGTGACTATAAATATAGTACGCAGCAAAATATCAACATATTACAAACACGGCACAAATCGTAAACATTTTTTTTTGAACAAATCATAACGATGCCTTATTATTGCACCACTTTTATCAATCATTTTTTTAATAAAATAAATTAAACATGAACAAATCGGATTTGATAGACGCAATGGCTAAAGAAGCCAAGTCGACCAAAACAGAAGCAAAGAAAGCATTGGACGCTTTTGTAAAGGTTGTAGGTAAATCTTTGAAAAAAGGAGAGAAAGTTGTTTTGGTTGGTTTCGGAACTTTCTCCGTAAACAAAAGAGCAGCACGCACCGGCCGCAATCCGCAAACCGGTAAGCCGATCAAGATTGCCGCAAAGAAAGTAGCCAAGTTTAAAGCCGGCGCCGAATTAAGCAAGAAGGTTGCAGGATAAGACAACAAAAGCTATATTGGAAAAAGCCCTTTCGAGAATGAATCATTTTTGAAAGGGTTTTTTTGTTTTCAAAGCCCGGGTGTTAACAAATGTTAATTCCGCCGGTGCGATGAAACGATTTATCATTTTATTCGCTTTCTTTATCCGTTTTTTATCTTATCATCGGTTCGGAAAAACGGACTTTTATGGTCAATCTTTTTTGATATGGAAAAACTGATTCAGTTAACGGACATTGCGAAAATATATATGGTAGGCGGAACCATCGAGGTTCCCGCTCTTAAATCGGTAACCACCGATATTCAAAAAAATGAGTATGTGGCGATCATGGGACCGTCAGGTTCCGGCAAATCTACGTTGATGAACATTATCGGTTGTTTGGATACGCCGACAAGAGGAACGTATATACTCAACAATCAAGATGTCAGCAAAATGAATGATGACCGCTTGGCCGAAGTGCGCAATAAGGAAATCGGATTCGTGTTCCAAACGTTTAATCTGCTCCCGCGCTATGATGCGCTGGACAATGTGCAACTGCCGCTCATCTACGCCGGCATTCCCAAAAACGAAAGGGTGGAACGCGCCAAAGCTGTGATCGAGCAGGTGGGGCTTACCGACCGCATGCACCACAAGCCCAACGAAATGTCGGGCGGACAAAGACAACGTGTCGCCGTCGCCCGCGCGTTGGTCGGCGATCCGTCCATCATTTTGGCCGACGAACCCACGGGAAACTTGGACAGCAAAACATCCATCGACATCATGCGCTTATTCAGCGAGATACATCGCAACGGAAACACCATCGTGCTTGTGACGCACGAAGAAGACATTGCCCGATACGCGCATCGTATCATCAGGCTGCGCGACGGCGTGGTGGAATCGGACGAGGCAAACGGTAATATCCGTAAAGATTAAGCGGCCTTTTTCGCCGATCTTTTGCGCAAATTGGAGAAAATGCACATCTCCGTTAATCGGAAAAAATATGCTTCGGGCAATCATCACGCCGCCGCCCGGAATGAAACAAAAGGGATCAAACGTAAATATGTTGGCGGGAGATTCTTTATTTTTCCATAGAGTTGATGCCCCGGCGGGCAATTATTGGTTTGGAGCAATTTTTTCTATTGACGTGGTTGTCCTACGGACAATTTCGGCACAAAAATTTCCCGTCAGGGAAATAACGTCAGTAGAGCGGGACAACGAGAAGAATCAAATTGCCCCGCCGGGGCATCAACAAATGTATCACCAACAAAATTTTGAACTTGATCCGGAATAAATACTTTATCGATGCTTTTTATGACAAATTTCCGCATACAGGCAAGTCAAACATTTGTCGGGATTGTCGGTTTGCGTGAACGGCGTGTCGCTCAGAAATATCTCCGCAAGCAGTGTATTCAACTCCGGTTCAAATTCTTCCGACACATCGAAATAATTCTCTACGGGCGCTTTTCGCGATATGGCGAGGCGGGCGTCGTAATTGTCGGCGAATAAATCTTTCATCACATACAACCCCGGGCTGATCACCGGATAATTCGGATAAGCAGTGTTTGTCATGTAAGCGTACAGCAGGGTTTGCATGGCGGCATGGTTGCCTTTTTTGGTGCGATCGAACAAATCGGCGACACCGGGAAAGCTCCGTTGCGCATTGCCGGTTTTGTAGTCGATGATGCGTAAACCGCCGCGCGCTTCTTCCAACCGGTCGATGAATCCGCCCATGTTCAACATTGCGGTTCGGCTTTCGTTGCATACGGGAACCTTCACCTGCAACGGCGCTTCCAGACTCAAAACGGTGAACGGCGCGGCGGCTTTGTCCACTTCGAGAATCCGCGTGAGGTATTTCAGCAGCACTTCGCGGATGATGATGTTCCGTCCCGTAATATCGCTTTCGTCTGCCCGTTCCGTATGGAAATAATGTTCGGCGAAAGCCATGAGAAGCGCTTGATTGATGCCTTTCTTGTCGTTGAGTATTTGTGCGATCAGGTCGACGCTCATTTCTTTGCCGATGTGCGGAAAATAGAGCAGTTCCATCGTTTTGTGCAGCAACAGCCCGAAAACCGATTGATCGATCTCGTCTGTCACTTTGTCCGATTCGGTTAATCTGTCGACATAGCGGAAATAGAAGCGCAGGCGGCAATCCAAATAACTGTTGAGCGCGCTGGGCGAAAGCCTTCCCGCATTTTCCTCGTCCGAAAGATAACCGTCGAGGATTCGACGTACTTCGTCCGTTCGTTCTTTCACTATTTCCTTGTCCTTATCGATTCCGATCCGAAAAGTGATGTTGCGCCGGCGAATATCGAATCCGGGTTCGTAGGTCAGTTGGCTGAGAAAACGGCTCATCTCGCCGGTGTTGCGATCGGTTGCCGCCGAGTTGTATATCAGGCGAACGTCCGAAGCGCGCTGTATCAAACGGTAGAAATGATAAGCGCTCACGGCGTCGTGCCGTTCGGAGGTCGTTAATCCGAAACCTTTCCGCAAATGATACGGAATGAAGGATTGCCGCGGATTGGCTTTCGGGAAAATGCCTTCGTTCATCGACAAAACAATCACGCGATCAAAATCGAGCGCGCGCGTTTCGAGCATACCCATCACTTGAAGCCCTTTTAACGGCTCGCCGCTGAAAGGGATTTTGAGCGAGGCGAAGATCTTTCGCAACAAGCGACAGATCGTTGGGAGGTCGATATTTCGGTCTTCCCCGGAAAGCACATCGCCGATTCGTTGCAAGGCGGTGTAAAAAGTGTACAGGTATTCCGATCGGTATTCCGAGCCTCTTTCCTCGCTTTCGAGACATCTCCCCCCTTCCCCCTCTCCACAAGAGAGGGGGGGCCATGCTTCCCGACCGAATTGCGAATCGCGCAAGGGATCCCTCTCCATTTGGGAGAGGGCGGGGGGAGAGGCTTGCGAGGGGGTCGGGGGGAGAGGTTTCAGCGCAAGCGTAATTGCCGATAAATACTCGATAAAATCACGGGCTTTTTCGCATCGGGTAAAGATTGTCCGCAACAATGCGTATTCCGAAATATCCGACGCGGGAACGTAAATGCGGTTGTGCTCGACGATGGTTCTGACGATCCGGTCGGCTTCTTCGGATGCAATATCGCGAATGTAGGGATGATAGAGAATGTTGCACACATCGCGATGGTAAAATCTCGGGCCGTCGGCATACATGCGGACATGCTGCTGCAAGGCGGCCAACCGCTCGAAAAGACTGTTGACGGGCGAATAGGTGAACGGATAGCCCATGGTGATGTTGATGTCGGCCACCGCTTCGGGAATGGACGAAAGCATCGGCAACAGCAAATGTTCGTCGGGAAGCACTACGGCGGTGCGGCTCCAATCGACGGTTTCGACGGATTGTTCGAGCAGGATTCCCGCTTGCGCGGTTTGTCCCGTTTCGGAAGGTACCGAAATGATTTCGATGTGTTTGGGCGCATCGATCAGGTTCCGCGAGTCGATGCGCAGCTCGGGCGGAAAGTTGCGGATGTTGTGGCGCATGAAAGCTCCCGCCTCGTGCCAAGTGTTCGACAAATAGTAATCGTCGTAATCCCAAAAGAACAGCGCGCGATCCTGCTTTTGCAGCGATTTGAAAAAATACGTTTCGCAAGGCGTCAATGCGTTGAATCCTACAAAGGCATACTTTTCGAACGGTGCATGATCGGCATTTCCTTCGCGCAAGCGGCGTACGGCTTCGCGTTGTATCATTCCCGCGTAGCCGAGCGATTTCTCGCTCAGGATTTTTTTGAACGATTCGTATATCGGATACAATGCGGGCCAAACAGTCGCAAAATCGGCTTTGAGCGATCCTTCCGAACCGCCGTTGAAATCCTGC
>JAVBRP010000089.1:0-5029 GCA_031547815.1 Bacteroidales bacterium
ATTGACATTTGTTAATTATCGACTATTTTTGTTGCCTATTTTCAAAAAACACTTTGAGGCAACCAATATATCGGTATGGCTGTAATCACTTTAACCACGGGATGGACGGACGATTTTTATGTTGCTGCCGTAAAAGGCATCCTCCTTTCGGCAATGCCTTCGGTGCAGATCGTTGATCTGTCGCATCAAGCCCCGTCGTTCAATACAGGAATCCCTTATGCCGCCTACATGGTGAAACACAGCTATTTGTTTTTCCCGAAAAATACGGTTCATATCATATCGGTGGCAAGCGAAGCCGAGAAGAATACATCGTTTGCGGCGGCATACCAAAACGGCCACTACTTTGTGGCCACAGACAACGGTATTTTTGGGTTGCTGTTCGACACGCCGCCCGAGAAGATCGTACGTATCGAAAAATTTACGGACGACGCCTCACCCAATTACCCCGCCGTTTCGGTATTTGCCCCCGCCGCAGTCCATTTGGCTTCGGGCGGCGATATTGCCGAATTGGGAAGTCCGTACGCGGATTATCAACGGAAAGGCGCGTTGCTGGCGACGGTCGACGAATCGGCAATTACGGGAACCATCATTCATATCAATGCTTTCGGCAACGTGATCACCAACATCACGCGCGAGGATTTCGACCGAATCGGCAAAGGACGGCCTTTCGAGATCATGGTGCAAAGCACTCGTTACAAGATCACCCGCATCAACAGATATTTTCACGAAACAAGCCGCGGCGAACTGTTGGCAGTTTTTAATCTTTCCGGTTATTTGGAAATAGCCATCAATAAAGGAAAAGTAGCGAATTTGCTGCAACTTTCGCTCGATTCGAACATCATTGTCAAGTTCTTGAACAAACAATAATTCGTAAGAGCCGGGTGATGCTTTTCGCGGTATGAATTTACTTTCCAAGCTCGGATTGTGCAGGAAAATAAAACGTAAACGAAGATTCATCAAAAATATATCTTTGTGGGCGCACACACGGAATGGCAACCCGGCAACCGATATTTTTTTCCCGCACAAAAAAATAAAAGCATTCGTTCAAAAAAATATATTATTTTTACAGTCCGAACCATAACCTAAGACCACGATGACTGAAAGAGCTTCTACGCAAACGCTCAAGTTTAAATTAAATTCGCTGCTTGAGATTACGCGCGCAATCAACGACAACCAACCTGTTGAGGTTTTGCTGGAAAATTATGTGGACATTCTGTGCGATAAACTCAAAATAGGAAAGGTGGTGATGTACAAAAACCATAACGGCTGGGAATGCATCCTGGCTGCCGGCGTGAAACGGGAAGCGATAGAAAATATCGATGTAGACGAGGATTTGCTGCCCTATTCCGACATAACCTTTGTTACCTCGGAAGCGAACACGTTGCCCGGCTTCGACATCGTGATCCCCGTTTACAACAATTACATTCCCGTAGCATACGTGCTTATCGGCGATATTGAGGAAGAAATGGAAGGTGTCAGCCCCGTGATCAAACACCTGCACTTCATACAAACCATTTCCAATGTGATAGTCGTCGCCATCGAGAACATTCGCCTGTTCCAAGAAAGTCTGCATCAGGAAGCCCTTCGCAAAGAGTTGGAATTGGCATCGCAAATGCAAAATATGCTGGTGCCGAATTCCGGAGATTTGCCGCGCAACAAACATTTGATAATGAATGCCTTTTACAAGCCGCATTATGAAGTGGGAGGCGATTATTTCGATTGCGTCGACTTGGGCGACAGCAAACTCGGATTCTGTGTGGCCGATGTGTCGGGAAAAGGAATGGCGGCCGCTTTGCTGATGTCCAATTTTCAAGCGACTTTGCGCGCCCTGTTCACTTCGGACATATCCATGGAAGGGCTTTTGCAGAAAGTCAACAAGCGCGTATACGAAAGCGCGCAAGGCGAGAAATTCATCACCATGTTCATTGCCCGCTACGACTACGACACGCATCAGTTGGAATACGTCAACGCCGGGCACACGCCGTCCATTTTGTATCGAACGGAAAGCAAAAGCATCAAATTGCTCGAAAGCTCCTGCCTTGCCGTGGGCATGCTCGAACGCCTCCCGTTCATCAACCCGAAAAAACTCACCATCATGGAACGCAGTTTGATGCTTTCTTACACCGACGGGTTGGTGGAATTGCTTTCCGATACCGACGACGGCGGGGTCAATTCGGCGTTCCATGTGCTCGAATCGGCCATACAACATGCGCCCGACATCGACGGCGTTCTTAAAGAAGTGATCAAAACCCAAAATCTGACGGGAAACAACAAAGCGATTTTTGACGATATTACACTTTTAGGGGTTGAATTTTTCTCGTAATGCCGGCATTTATTCTATCTTTGTCCGCCAAATTAATTCATGAATGAATAAACACACTCATTTTCACACATTTCACATTCCCGTGATGGGATTGGCCTATACCATCGATACACCCGTAAAAGTCGCCCGTTTCGGCATCTCTTCGGTCGTTTCCATCATAGAAGATACGCTCATCGAGCGGATGCGTCAATATTATTACGCAAAAATCAACGAACCGTATTTACCCATTTATCCTTCGGAACCCGATTATCGTGCCAAGCGCATCACCGATTATTTGAATTTGCTGAACCGGATTGTCAACAAGCAGATGGAAAAACTCCGAGAATCGACATTCGAAGCGGGTTCGGAGTTGGTACAATATTTCGAAATGTTGCCCGACAGCAGCTTCCTGAAAAAGATGTATTGCCGGATGCAGGAAATGCACGACCGGCACGAGCAAAAGAAGCTGGAACAGAAGCTGCGCGCTGAAATGCGTGCGGGCTGTATTGATGTTAACATCATGACCAAGCTGGACAACGATCGTTACGGCGCCGACGGCTCGGTGATCGAAAACGGCTCGGATGCGGTGGCCGCTTTGCGCGGATACGCCAACAGCGATTTGACGGATTCGTCCATCATTTTCTCGGCAGGCATGAATCCCCGTTTATACAACTATCTGGAGCAACTCGATGCTTTCGCGGAAATGAAAGACGGCGCGTTTGTCAAGAAAATAGTGATCAAAGTGAGCGACCATCGTTCGGCGATCATCCAGGGCAAATATTTGGCGAAAAAAGGTCTTTGGGTTTCGGAATTCCGCATCGAATCGGGCTTGAATTGCGGAGGCCATGCTTTTGCGAGCGAAGGATACATGCTCGGGCCGATCCTCGAAGAATTCAAAGATAAACGGGACGCATTGACCGAAGAACTTTTCGATATTTATTGCAAAGCCTTGACGACGAAAGGAAAAACGCCGCCCGCCGCCCGCCCCGCCATCAAAGTGACGGTGCAAGGCGGCATCGGAACGAGCGCGGAAGATGCTTTCCTGCGCGAATACTACAATGTGGAGGCCACCGGTTGGGGAAGTCCTTTCATGCTGGTGCCCGAAGCGGTGACCGTCGACGAAGAAACGCTGCAATTGCTGGCCGCCGCCGGTGAAGAGGAAATCGTTTTAAGCAAGAATTCACCCTTAGGCGTGCCTTTCAATTTTCTGAAAGGAGCGTCGGGCGAAAGAGAAAAATATCGGCTCGCAGCCGAAGGCCGTCCCGGAAGCCCTTGCAGCGAAAAGTTGCTGCAAGCGAATACCGAATTTACGGAACGGCCGATCTGCACGGCATCCGCCGCTTACATCAGCAAAAAGTTGCAGCAGTTGCAGCAAGAAGAAATGAGCAAGGCGGAACGACAAAAGAAAACGAACGACATCCACACCAAAGAATGTCTGTGCATCGGGTTGAGCAACGCCGCCTGCCTGAAATACAATCTGCCGCCGATCAATAAGGCGATATCGGGCGTGACGGCCTGTCCGGGCCCCAATTTGGCGTATTTCGACAAAATTGTGTCGCTTCGCGAAATGGTCGACCATATCTACGGGCGAATCAATCTGTTGCGCAACACTTACCGTCCGCATGTGTTCATCAAGGAATTGAAGATTTATCTGACCTATCTCAAAGACCGTTTGGAAGAAGGGTTCGATATAAGCGACATCAAACAGGTAAAATATTTTAAATCGTTCTGCAAAAACATGTTGGACGCGGTAGAATATTACGTTTCGTTGATCGATCGGATATTTGCTTCCGAAACTTCCGGCAAGGAAGTATTTCGCAACGAACTTCAATTGATCGGACAGGAAATCAAAAACATAAGTTTCAAGTTTGAAGTTTGAAGTTTAAAGTTTGAGGTTTAAAGTTTCAGGTTACATGGCTTTGCCCAACTTTAAACTTTAAACTTCAAACATGAAACTCTTACGTGTCTTTGCCCAACTTGAAACTTTAAACTCGAAACCTGAAACTAAAAAATATGTTACACATCGTCATAACGGGATGCGGCCGCGGTATCGGCTTTCGGTTGGTCGAAGCTATTGCGGCGGCCGACGATGCCGTTGTATATGCCGTCACGCGTAGCGTCGCGGCAGTAGAACCGCTTGCCGAACGTTATCCGGCGCGAATCGTTCCCATTGAATACGATCTTGCCGAACTGACGAAACACGATTCGGGATTAAGCGAAATCATCGGATCGCACACCGATAAAGTCGATATTCTGATCAACAATGCGGGAACGTTGCTGAATCGACCATTCGAATCGATAGCGTCGGCAGATATTCAAAAAATGTTCGAAGTCAACTACATGGCGCCCGCGCTGCTTATCCGATCGTTGATGCCGATGCTGCGCCGTACGCACGGCCATGTGGTGAATATTGCCGGCATGGGCGGATTTCAAGGCAGTGTCAAGTTCGGCGGATTGTCGCACTACAGCGCTTCGAAAGCGGCATTGGCCGTTCTTACGGAATGCCTCGCCGCCGAATATTCGGATGTCAGTTTCAACGCATTGGCTTTGGGTGCGGTGCAAACCGAAATGCTGCAAGAGGCGTTCCCCGGCTACAAAGCGCCGATTGATGCACGGCAAGCAGCCGAATTCATTTCCGACTTTGCTCGTAACGGACATCGCTATTTTAACGGAAAGATTCTGCCCGTGTCTTTGTCGACGCCGTGAGAAGATCGTAAGACGGGAAGA
>JAVBRP010000346.1:0-9421 GCA_031547815.1 Bacteroidales bacterium
TGCGATTCCCCGAACGGATACACATCGTATGGATGTTTCTTGGTAACGGATTGTTTCAAATCCAATTGCGGACGTTCCGCTTTCGGCGCTTCGGGCATCACCGCCGACGCTTCGGCGCGCGGATAACCGTCGATGTCGAACACCAAACGGTAAGTGCTGCCCGCTTTCAACGGCGCGGTTGACAGACGAGTCGAATCTCGAGTGTATCCGCTCAGATAACCTGATTCTCTGAACGACATATCGAATGTATCTTCCAAACGGTAAATCTCACGGTTGTCTTCATACAAAGTAATCGTCCCGCGGCGAACGATGGTGATTGTATCGGGCTGCCCGTTTTTGTAGGACCCGATGGAACGTCCTTCGGTAAAAGCAAACGAAAAAGCGCCGCCGTTCTTGGTGTCCAGAGTGGCGGTAATGGCAAGCATCGGCGGCAGATTGGCCGGTTCCACGTCGATGGGCTGCATCATGCTCTCGCATCCCGAACAGGACACGATGAGCGACAAGACGACAAAACGGAAATATGATTTCATGAAAATAACTGCTAAAACTTGAATCGATAACTGACCGACGGGATAATCGGGAACAAACTGTATTGCATGTATTGAAGTTGCGTGACGCGACCTTGCGGGCCGTATCGGTTCTTTTCCTCGATATCGATGTAGTATGGGTTTTTGCGGTTGTAGGCGTTGAAAACGCCGACAATCCAGCTGCGTTCGCCCCAACGTTTTTTCTTGTTGAAAGACACCGAAAGATCCAAGCGGTGATACGGCGGCATTCGGTAGCCGTTGCGTTCGCCGTATTGCCGGAAGTCGGATTGTTGCATCAAATTGAACGGATTGTTTGCTTTAATAACGCCGACGGGTATGGTGATGCAGGCGCCCGAGCCGAAAACCCACGTTCCGGAAACTTCGATCCGTTTCCCGAACTTCTTCATCATCACGATACTGATGTCGTGCCGACGATCGTATTTGTAATTGAAGCGCCGCCCTTGATTCAACGCTTCGAATTGTCTGTCGCTCCACGATAGCGTGTAGCCGAGCCATCCGGTGAACGAACCCGTTTTCTTTTGAGCGAACAACTCCACGCCGTAGCTGCGTCCTTCGCCTTGAAGCACTTTATCCTCCCATTCGTTGTGCACGTCGAACACCGAAGCCCCTTCTTTGTATTCGATCACGTTGCGCATGGTTTTGTAATATCCTTCGACACTCAATTCGTATGCTCCTTTGAAATTGTGCACCAACCCGATCGCCGCTTGATCGGAAAACTGCGGATCGAGCAAGTCGGTGGTCGGCACCCAAAGATCGGTAGGCAAACCGAGATTTGAATTGGTGAGCAAATGGACATATTGCGCCATCCGCGAATAGGAGGCTTTCGCCGAAAGCTCGTCGGTGAGCAGATAACGCGCCGAAACGCGGGGTTGCAGCGCATTGTAAAACTTTCCCCGTACACGGAATGCCGACCAATGCAGCCCTACGTTTGCTTTCAGGCGGTCGGTGAGCCGAATATCGTCCTCTGCATACAAACCCGACTCGTACGTATATATTTTGTTGCCGCCGAAGCTGAACGGTATCGACTCCGATACGGAACCGAGCGCTCCGGGATTGAACGTATGATAGATCAGGTCGGCGCCGAAACGAATGTAATGATCGGGCGAAGGCAAATAATCGAAAGCCGCGCGTCCGCTCCAATCCGTAATGCCCGAACGATAATCGCCTCCGTAGTAAGTTTGTTCTTTGTGCTGCCCTATCGTTTCGGTTTCCTTGCGTTTATAAAAAATATCCATCCGATAGCGGCTGTATGTGAGTGTCGTGTTGACGAACAACTTGTTGGTAACGGTTCTGTTCCAACGGAATGCCGCCGTGATATTTCCCCACGAAAGTCCCGATTGGTTGTTCGTGAGGTACGTCCGATCGTACGATTTATCCTCCTCGTCCACATTCACCCAAAACTTGTCGGTTCCCATGTAAGCGCTCAGATAAATGCGGTCTTTGGCCGTGAGCCGATGATTGATCTTCGCCGTCAAGTCGTAAAAATAATATCCGCCACGCACATCCAAACCCGGCTCGTCTCGGCTCATCCTTGCGATGAACGGAGCAGCCAATACATCTATGTACGTGCGACGCGCCGAAACGATGAACGAAGTTCGGTCTTTCCAAACGGGGCCTTCGAAAGTCATTTTGGCCGACACGATCCCGACGGCGCCTTCGCCGTGAAATTTCTGCATGTTGCCCTCTTTCATGTTGATGTCGATCACCGACGAAACCCTTCCGCCGTAGCGCGCCGGAAATCCGCCTTTGAGCAGTTCCACATTGTTGATGGCATCGGCATTGAACACCGAGAAAAAACCGAAAAGATGCGATGCATTATATACCGGCACCCCGTCGAGCAGGATCAGGTTTTGATCGGGGCCGCCGCCGCGAACGTACAATCCGCTGCTGCCTTCGCCTCCCGATTGGATTCCCGGCATCAACTGCAATACCTTCAAAATATCCGTTTCGCCCAAGAAAGCGGGAATGGCTTTAATTTGCGCTATCGGCACTTGCACGGCGCTCATTTGGGTGCGATCGTGCATACGGCTTCCCCGTCCGTCGGCAACGATCTCCACTTCGCCCAATTGCACCGAACCCGCAAGGTTGATGTTGATGACGGTGTCTTTCGCGAGCGTAAACGACAATTGCTTGGTGACGTAGCCCACATACGAGAACACCAAATCCACCTCGCCCGCCGGCAACGTGATGCTGTAAAAACCGTACGGATTGGTGGATGTTCCCGACATGTCGGAACGGTTGTAGACCGTGGCCCCGATCATGCTTTCCGTGCTGAGGCTGTCTTTCATGTATCCGCTGACGGTATATTTACCGGAGGGGCGTCGCTGCGTGACATTCTGCCCGAAAATCGACGATACGGAAAGCGTGATGATCAAAAATATGAAGCAGTATCCGTGCATCAGATAAATTCCAAGATTCAAGATTTACTTTCAAGACATCATTCACAGCGCATTTATCCGATCAAACGCAAAAGCATGTTATTGATGACGGGCAATTTCAAACTTCAAACCCGAAACCCGAAACTTTTTAAACATTCGCCACCCGAATGATGTCGGCAAAAACACCGGCTGCGGTGACGTCGGCGCCGGCGCCGTAACCTTTGATCACCATCGGTTGCTCGAAATAGCGCGCCGTGGTGAACATCACAATGTTGTTGCTGCCTTCCAGATCGTAAGCCGGATGTTTGGCATCGACGCTTTGCAGTCCGATCGACGCTTTGCCGTTGTCCAACGACGCAATGAAACGCCATTTCTTGTTTTGGACGGCCAATTCCTTGCGTTTGGCTTCAAAATCGGCATCCAACGCTTCCACTTTCTTCCAAAAGTCGTCGAGAGAACCTTCGAAACAATCGGCCGGCAGGAACGTTTGCACCGCCACGTCCGGCTTTTCGATCGGATACCCCGACTCGCGCGCCAGAATAATCAACTTGCGCACCACGTCGGTTCCGCTGAGGTCGAGGCGCGGGTCAGGCTCCGAATATCCTTTTTCTTTGGCCAAGCGGATGGCCATGCTCATGGGAATATCTTCGCTCAGCACATTGAAAATGAAATTGAGCGTCCCCGACAGCACGGCTTCTATTTTCAAAATACGGTCGCCGCTGCGTATCAGGTCGTTGATGGTGGTGATCACCGGGAGGCCGGCGCCCACGTTCGTTTCGTACATGAACCGAACGCCGTGCTCCTTGGCGTTTTCTTTCAATGATTTATATAATCCGTATTCGGAAGAACAGGCTATTTTATTGGCCGTTACCACCGAAACATAGTGCTCGAACAACGTTCCGTAAATCGAAGCAACCGTGTCGTTTCCCGTACAATCGATGAACACGCTGTTGCGGATATTCAAATCGAATATTTTGTCCATGAATCGCCGAACATTGTATGCTTCGCCTTTATTCTCCAATGCTTCCGCATAAGCGACGGGTTCGATGCCTGCGGACGAAACGCACATCCTACGGGAATTGGCCACTCCTATCAGATTGATCTTCAATTTGAGATCGTTCATCAGCACTTCGCGCTGACTTTGTATTTGTTGCAACAGGCTCCGTCCGACGTTACCCACGCCGACCAAGAACAAGTGCAGTTCCTTGTAGTTCGAAAGGAAGAAACCTTCGTGAATGGAATTGAGCGCTTTCCGCAAGTCGTTGCGCCGTATCACCACAGAGATATTCAATTCCGACGAGCCTTGTGCGGTAGCGATCACACTGACGCCGTTGCGCGCCAACGATCGAAACAAGGTCGCCGATATACCCGGCGTGTTGCGCATGCGTTCACCCACAATGGCAATGATGGATAAATCGGTTTCCACCGACAATTTTATTTCGCCGGCGATGTCTATTTTCGGATAAAATTCCTTATTCAAAGCCTCCACGGCAATGTCGGCTTCTTCGGGACGCACGGCAATGGTGATGGAATATTCCGACGAAGCCTGCGTCACCATCGTAACGTTGATCTTGTGGTCGGACAGCACTTTGAAGAATCGCGCCGACGTATTGGAAATACCCACCAATCCCGTTCCCTGCAACGAAATCAACGAAATCTTTTCGATGGACGAAACGCCTTTGATCAATGTTTCGTCGGTGCGCGGAGGAAGGTTGCAAATCAACGTCCCCTTAGCATCGGGATTAAACGTATTTTTGATGGTGATGGGAATGTTCTTTTCGGATACCGGGCGAATGGTGGGCGAAAAGATGACCGACGCGCCGAAATGCGACAGTTCGAAAGCTTCCGAATAAGTCAATTGTTCGATGGGTCGGGCT
Source organism: Bacteroidales bacterium (assembly GCA_031547815.1). Lineage (GTDB taxonomy): Bacteria > Bacteroidota > Bacteroidia > Bacteroidales > UBA4181 > JAIRLS01. Next base: position 4,804 of record JAVBRP010000346.1, read on the forward strand.
TTTGTGATAATTTCGGGATCGGCCGTCATGAAACCGTCCACGTTCATCCAAAGCTCCAACCCCGATGCATTCAAAGCCGCGGCAATGACGGATGCCGCATAATCGGCGCCGCGTTGTCCCAAATTGGTGATGGTGCCGTTCCTGTTGCCCGCCATGTAGCCGGGCACGACAACAATATGATCGGTTTCCGCAAAACGTTCGGTAATCAAGCGATTGCTTTCCTCGAAATCTATTTTGGCATCGAGGTAGCCCGAACCGGTGCGGATCAGTTCGCGGGCGTCCCGATATTGCGCTCCGGCAACGATCCGGCCGAGTATGAGCGCCGAAAGCCTGACGCCGACGCTGAGTATCCGCGCGCGCGTTTTCGGCGTGAGGTCTTGCAACAGAAACAATCCGTAAAGCAAATCTTCGTATTCGCTCAACATTTGTTGCACTTCGGCAAGCGCTGCCGGACGATTGGTTACGGGAACCAATGCATTCACCACCTCGAAATGCAATTCCGCGATAGACCGCACACCGCTCTTGTAGCGATCGTCGTGTTTTACGGCTTGCTCGGCCAATACCAGCAATTGATGCGTCACCCCTTCGAATGCCGACACCACCACGATACACGGTTCGCTTTGCGACTCGATGATCTGTTGTACCAACCTTACCGAGCGGGCATCGCACATCGACGACCCGCCGAATTTGAGAACTTTCATAACAATAAGATTTGAAGCCCCCTCCCCGGCCCTCCCCCCAAGTGGGGGAGGGAGGCGCGCTTTCCACCCGAAGCGGGAAATTCCAAGATATGTTTCAAAACACATCTTTAGATTATTTTTCTACCCGAGGCAGCATGGCACCCCCTCTCCACTTGGGGGAGGGGGCCGGGGGGTGGGGCCTTTATATTTCCGCGCTTACCGCGTTAACGCTTGCTTCGGTCTTTTTGACCAAACCTTGCAAAACTTTGCCCGGGCCTACTTCCACAAAATCGGTTGCGCCGTCGGCCACCATGTTGACCACGGATTGCGTCCAGCGAACGGGAGCGGTGAGCTGGGCTATCAGGTTGGCTTTTATTTGCGCGGGATCGGTTACGGGGCGCGCCGTTACGTTTTGATATACGGGACAAACAGGCGCGGCGAAAGCGGTTTCGTTGATCGCTTGCTCCAAAGCCACGCGCGCCGGCTCCATAAGCGGCGAGTGGAAAGCTCCGCCCACTTGCAAACGCAATGCGCGTTTGGCTCCGGCGGCTTTCAACTTCTCGCATGCTTCGTCTACGGCGGCGATAGCGCCCGAAATTACCAATTGTCCGGGACAGTTATAATTGGCTGCTACCACAATGCCGTTGATCGATTTGCAGATTTCTTCCACTTTGGCGTCGTCCAATCCCAAGACAGCTGCCATGGTCGACGGCTCGGCCTCGCAAGCCTTTTGCATTGCCATAGCGCGTTTGGATACCAGCCTCAAGCCGTCTTCGAAAGATAATGCTTTGCATGCCACCAACGCCGAAAATTCGCCTAAAGAGTGCCCTGCGGTCATGTCGGGACGGAATTTATCGCCCAGCATCGCGGCCATAATTACCGAATGCAGAAATATAGCGGGTTGTGTTACTTTGGTTTGTTTTAATTCATCTTCGGTGCCCGAAAACATGATGCCGGTGATGCGGAAACCGAGAATTTCGTCGGCTTTTTCGAACATCGCGCGCGCCTGTTCCGAGTTGTCGTACATATCCTTTCCCATGCCGGGATATTGCGCTCCCTGCCCGGGAAATACGTATGCTGTCTTCATATTAAAATGTGTATTTTAAATTAGGACGGCAAAGGTAGAAAAAAATGATGAAATTCGGTTCAAATAAAAAACCCGGCGGATTTTCGCAATCCTCCGGGTCTGTTCGGCCGGCCGAGAGGCGTTGTCGGGCAATGTTGTTTGCTCTTTGCGGAAAACCAAAGAACAAACGCCGGACAAGACCGAAAAACTACACTTTCATGACTTTTACTTTTCTAAATACGCGCGGATCATCCACGCTGTTTTCTCTTTCCGCTCGATCATGTCTTCGAGGAAATTTAAGGTTCCTTCGTCGGCGGTTTTCTCCGACTCCAAATTTCGGATATCCGAACGTATTTCGCGGATCATGGCGTCGTTGTCTCCGCTCAGGATTGCCAGCATTTTCGTTGCTTCGGGCAATGCCGTATCTTCCGCGTGCTCTTTGATCCGGATGTGCGACAGGTAACCTTTCATGGAACCGACGGGACGTTCGTCCAAAGCGCGGATGCGCTCGGCGATTTCGTCGATGTCCGTAATCAAGCCGTTATACAACTCTTCCATGAAGGTATGATAGGAATGAAAACTCGGCCCTTTCACATTCCAATGATAATTCCATGTTTTGATCAACAGGGAAAAATGATCGGACAATAAATTATTCAAAACGGTATTGCTCGCTTTGATCATGTCGGGGCTTAAACCTATGTTTGCTGCCATATTTTTTGCTGAAATATATCGATTCGTTATTTATGGGTAAACACGTCGCGGGATGTTTTGTTCGCCGAAACTTGAAATATTTTCGCGTTGCGGCCTACCGTCAATGCGCAGCTCCGCACTGATGAAATCAATATTTCCGGTTATAAGGTTTTGCCGCATATTTTCGATTCAAACCCATGCGCCCGCTCCGAAAAGTCGTTTTCACCCCTAAATAACTTCGTCGAGCTTGCCCTTGCACGGCTGTGTTTTCCCTAAAGGGCAGGGGTAGTATATTCGCCGTTTTTGCTAAATTCTTCTTGAAATCAGATTTTCAAAGCTGCTATATAAATCGAATAATCGCGAACGGCAGGATTGATGGGGTTATGTGTTGCAAATGAATCATTTTCACTTGTTTCGATACTATCAACAAGCATAACTTTGTCATGGAAATGCTCATTAACGATCTCCAGAACATCGCCAAAACCATAAAGATCATTTTTCCAAAAATCCATGATGCAAATAATATATTGATTCAATGTTGCGTCATTGTTATGCGCCCATTTTTTCAATATGTGTTTTCTATCGGTATTCAATAATCTCATAAAATCTTTCAGAATGTTAGCTATTTTTCCTTTGGGTCTGTCGCCTAATCGCTTGGCTTCAATGAAAAAAATCGAATTGTTTTTTTCTGAAAAAACAACAGCATCGATATGCGGACATTTTGGCTAAATATTAAATTGAGGTGCTAGGCAAAATATTTGCGTAAACGAAAGTACCCTCTATCAATTATCAAAAGTGGTAACCGATGAAGAATTGGCCAATATCAATATTAGAAGAGATGAAATATGTGGAAATTGGAACTATGCTATTTTACCTTTAAATAATAGTCTATTTTCTTATAGACCCTAACCTTACTTTTGGGGGCAAAGATAAGGCAATTACAAAATGTTAAAAAGGAAGAAACAACAAAGTTTGTGTTCACCAAAATGAAAAAAGCCTCACATCTCTGTAAGGCTTGATTTTCAGTAGCGAGAGGCGGGCTTGAACCGCCGACCTCATGATTATGAATCATGCGCTCTAACCGGCTGAGCTACCTCGCCATTTTGGTTTTGCGGGTGCAAAGGTAGTGTGTTTTTTTAATTTGGCAATAGCTCCGCAAAGAAATCGACCGGTCGACAATATTTTTCTTGTGCATGCAGGATATCCCCGGTATGTTATTTTTTGTACTTTCGCGCATCATTTCATGGTAAACACATCAAATCATAAATCACCGCATATTAATAAGATAAGTGTAAAGCAAATCAAATTATCCGATCAGTATGCCGATATTTATTGATTTATAGTGTTTTTTTAATCAAAATTCATCTTTCAAAAATTGACAAATACTTATGTCGGACGATAAAAAAATTATTTTCTCGATGGTGGGGGTCAACAAGACATTTCCGCCACACAAGCAGGTTTTGAAGAACATCTATCTGTCGTTTTTCTACGGCGCAAAGATCGGTATCATCGGGTTGAACGGGTCGGGTAAATCTACCTTGCTGAAAATCATTGCGGGTGTCGAAAAATCGTTTCAGGGCGATGTTGTTTTTTCGCCCGGGTATTCGGTGGGCTATCTGGAACAGGAACCGCAACTGGACGAAACCAAAACCGTTAAGGAAATCGTACAAGAAGGCGTGCAGGAAATCGTCGATCTGCTGAAAGAGTACGAAGAGGTGAACAATAAGTTCATGGAGCCGATGACCGACGAGGAAATGAATCAACTGATGATCCGTCAAGGTGAACTGACCGAGCAAATAGAACATGCGGGCGGATGGGAACTCGACAGCAAGCTCGAACGCGCTATGGATGCGCTGCGATGCCCGGATGGCGACATGTCGATTTCGGTGCTTTCGGGAGGCGAACGCCGTCGTGTTGCGTTGTGCCGTCTGTTGCTGAAAGAACCGGACATTCTGCTGCTCGACGAGCCGACCAACCATTTGGACGCCGAGTCGGTGCAATGGCTCGAAATGCACTTGCAACAATACAAAGGCACGGTGATCGCCATCACGCACGACCGTTATTTCTTGGATAACGTGGCCGGATGGATTCTCGAACTCGACCGCGGCGAAGGCATCCCGTGGAAAGGAAATTATTCGTCGTGGCTGGAACAGAAAACCAAACGAATGGCGCAAGAGGAGAA
>JAVBRP010000336.1:0-4300 GCA_031547815.1 Bacteroidales bacterium
TATCAGCGCGATTATTTTCACCGCATGGCTTTCGGTACGGCAAAAGCGATCACCGACCACATCCGCAAAGGCGATTTATACGAAAAAATACGGAAAATCTATTCCATCAATATCGTATATTTCGAGTTGGGACAAGGTTCGGATTATGTTTATTGGGGAAAAACCGTTTTCAAAGGCATACACAATGACGATATTTTGACGCTAACGCAGGCACAAAAAGATGCTTATTTAAAATCGGAAGCAGGTGATATTTTTCCCGAATACTGTATCATCCGCGTCAACGATTTCAACGATTATGCCAAAGATTCGTTGGATCAGTGGATCTATTATTTGAAAAACAACGAGATCAAAAATGAATTTACCGCCAAAGGTTTGAATGAAGCGCGACAACAGTTGGAAGTAGACAACTTGAGCGATGCTGAAAAGATTTCTTATGAACATTATCTCAAAGATGCCGCCATTAAGGAAAGCGAGATTATTTCGTCGTACGATAAAGGGGTAAGATTCGGAATAGAAACGGTTATTCGCAATATGCTTCAGGCCGGTATGCCGTTGGAGCAAATAGAAAAAATGACCGGTTGGACTGCCGAGCAAATCAAGAACTTAAATGTCGACAATAGTTAAAAGATCAACTTTTCGGAACATATCGAAATATTTGAGAGATTAAAATTCAAGATCATGGGCAAGCAATACATCCGATTCGATTGGGCGATCAAACGTCTTTTGCGCAACAAAGCCGATTTTTCGGTTTTGGAAGGGTTTCTTTCGGCTGTGTTCGGCGACGAGGACATGAAAGTTATCGAAATCCTCGAAAGCGAAAGCAATCAGGAAGCGGAAGACGACAAATACAATCGTGTCGATCTGTTGGTGAGGAACCCGAAAGGCGAAATCATCATCATAGAAGTGCAGATCAGCTATCAGCGCGATTATTTTCACCGCATGGCTTTCGGTACGGCAAAAGCGATCACCGACCACATCCGCAAAGGCGATTTATACGAAAAAATACGGAAAATCTATTCCATCAATATCGTATATTTCGAGTTGGGACAAGGTTCTGATTATGTTTATTGGGGAAAAACCGTTTTCAAAGGCATACACAATGACGATATTTTGACGCTAACGCAGGCACAAAAAGATGCTTATTTAAAATCGGAAGCCGGTGATATTTTTCCCGAATACTGTATCATCCGTGTCAACGATTTCAACGATTATGCCAAGGATTCGTTGGATCAGTGGATCTATTATTTGAAAAACAACGAGATCAAAAAAGAGTTTACCGCCAAAGGTTTGAATGAGGCGCGACAACAGTTGGAAGTAGACAACTTGAGCGATGCTGAAAGAATTTCTTATGAACATTATTTGAAAGAATCCGCTATCCGGGAGAGTGAAATGATATCCGCCATCGATAAGGAATTGAGAAGAGTGGCGATCAATCTCATCAAAACGGGTATGTCGCCGGAACAAATCGGAGAAGTAACCGGGTTATCCGTTGAACGAATCGCCGGGTTGAAAAACGATATACAAGAAGCATGATCATTCTATACTTTATCGGCGTAGTTATCCTCGGGTGCACATTTCTCCTGACGCGCCGCGCTTTCTCGCAGCATATCACGGCAAGCGCTTTCATTGTGCTGCAATTGGCCTTTACGGGATACGAAATATACAAGCTGAATTTTCCCGGTTTCGACTTTTTTACGCCCGATGCCTTGGGGATCATCTTCCTCGTTATTTTGAGCCTGTTGATGCTTCCCGCGTATTACCACGGCTTTGTATATTTGGAAAAGAATAACGAACCGACCCGTTTCCGCAATATCTACCTGTCGGCGCTTACGTTCTTTTGCGGCGCCATGAGCGGCGTTTACCTCTCCAACCATGTGGGGATGACGTGGATTTTTATCGAACTGACCACCGTTACGTCGTGCGTGCTGATCTATCATCATCGTTCGGCCGAATCGCTGGAAGCCACTTGGAAATACATCTTCGTATGTTCGGTGAGTATCGCACTGTCGTTCATCGGCGTGCTTTTCCTGAGTATTGCTGTTACGAAAGCCGGACTGGAAGATTTCACTTACAGCGTGCTGACGGAACATGCATCCGAGTTCGATCCGTTTTGGCTGAAGATCGGTTTTCTGTTCCTTTTTTCGGGCTACACCGTCAAAGCGGGATTGTTTCCGATGTTTACCGCAGGCGTGGATGCCAAAGATCAGGCGCCGACGCCCGCCGCGGCATTGCTGGCCACCTGTTTGTGCAACGGCGGATTTGTGGCCATATTCCGTGTTTTCCAAGTCATCGTTCACAACGAGAGCGGCGATTGGGCGCAAAAGGTGATCCTCATCAGCGCCGTGCTGTCGGTAGCCATCGCGGCGTATTACATGGTGCGCACCAAAGGCTACAAACGCTTGTTGGCCTATTCGGGAGTGGAGCATATCGGATTGGCGGCCATCGGGCTGGCCATGGGCGGGCCCGGATATTTCGCCGCATTGCTGCACTTAGTGCTGCATTCGTTCGTCAAAGCGGCGTTGTTCTTCCAGTTCGGGCAAGTTTCGTACATGTACAAATCGGTGAACAAGCACGATGTCGGCAATTATTTCCGCATCAATGTTTGGGGCGGATTGGTGTTGCTCATCGGCTTTTTCTGCATCACCGCCATGCCGCCGTCGGGAATGTTTGTCAGCGAGTCGATCATCTTCCTGTCGATGCTCGATAACCGGCATATTGTTTTATTGGTAGTTGTCCTGATATTGCTTACGATCATCATCTGGTCGCTCGGCCGCAGCATCTTCGGGCTTCTGTTCTCTCCGAAAAGGTTCGAGAACAAACACATCGAGCAACCGCCCGCATTCGAATCCGTTTCGCAATACGTTCTCTTGGCGTTGGTGATCTGGCTGGGAATCTATCCGCCCGATTTCTTTGTCCGTATCATCACCGAAGTGGTTTCGCAATTGACTTGACGACCTATCGGGTTTTGAAACCGACAGGTCTTTATGCCAAGTAAGTAACATAAAAAATAGTTATCAAAATTTTTACCCCGACCCTAAAGGGAGTTTCGGTATACCGGCACACCGAAACTCCCTTTAGGGTCGGGGTGAAAATAAAAAGTCCGATCAATCCTCATGAAAATGTACCTCATTATTTTATTTCTTTCAACAACAAGCATTCAAATATTTGCGCAACGCAATATCGACGTCGACATTTTCGGCAATCTGCAATACGTGTCGGAAAACGGGCGTCATAAAGCCTTTTTGAAAAAAGATATTTTCGAAAGCCTGATATATTCCGACAATTACAACAATGAGGTGACTTATACCAAAAAGTATCTCGATCGGGAATACAGGGGTTTGTTGGGCAACAAGGATGCGGAGATCGATTTTTTCCGGCATTTGATCCGTCAATACCGTTCGGAAAGCAAATACAAAGCGATGTATTCGGTGGACATATTCGGCAAAACGATTTTTGAAGACAACCGCAACAACAAACTCGAAACGGGGAAGGATATTTTCGGTAATCCGACTTACGAAGAAAAAAGAAACGGCATCACGACTTCCATAAAAAGGGATTTGTCCGGAGGTTTGGAATACCGGTCGGGCAATGATCGGGCTTCGTTAAAGAAGGATATTTTCGGGAAATGGTGCTACAGCGACAGCAGCGGCAACAAATTCGAATTCGGCGACAGGGCGTGGAGCCGTTTGGAGGAGCGATTCGGCAACGACGAGAAGGTTTTCTTCTTCCTGATCAATGAATTTCTTCGCTGAATGTAATGGGTCGGGATCATCGGTCGCATAGCCCCGAAGGGGTTTCGTCAGCAAGAAATTCGCCTGCCGTTACGAATTTTCGCTTTCCGGAAAAATCGGAAATCTTTCGTTCGGTTTCACTTTACGGAAACAAAGGTATACTTCACAATTTCGGAAATATACTTCTCAAATGCAATGGTACACTTCTCATTGTTATAAATGTACTTCACAGGTTAAGAACTGCACTTCACAAGTTAAGAAATTCACTTCACAAGTTAAGAAATTCATTTCACAGATTAAGAACTACACTTCACAAGTTAAGAACTACACTTCACAAGTTAAGAATTGCATTTCATAAGTTAAGTAATTCACATCATAAGTTAAGAACTGCATTTCACAAGTTAAGAAGCGCACTTCAAATGAATAGAAATATATTTCACAATTGCAGAAATGCATTTCACAGAACTGACAGGTTTTATTTCGACACTGCACAAAAATTATTCCCATGAATTACCATATATCCGAAATAGCGCACATTGTCAACGGGCAATTGGCCGGCGCCGACAACA
>JAVBRP010000087.1:0-13368 GCA_031547815.1 Bacteroidales bacterium
TGATCGAGATATTATGCATCGGGGCGATAGATCGATATCATGTATTTCGATTCGACAAATTCGATGATCTGCCCGAAAAAGTCGTAAAATTCATGGCGAAAATCGTCATAATACGCTTCCATGACGCTGATGGCGAATTCCGTCTCGTTCGGCAGCGACGTTCTTTTCGACATGGCGTCCAGCACATCGCGAATACCCTCGACGGTGGCATAGCGTTCGATCCACCGTTCGTTCATGAATCCCGGAAGGTAATTTTGCAAACGTTCGGGAAGGACATCGAAACTGTTCAGCATCACATTGTGCATCCTGTTGACGTAATCGTGCAACGAAACGACACTGAAATCGCTCCAGTTTTTGGCCAGATAATGGTCGTACAAAATGTCGATGATCACCCCCGAATATTTGGAATAGCGCGATTGGAAACGGCTTGCGCTCAAGTGCACGATAGGATGCTTGTCGGTAAACGAATCGATGTCACGGTGCAATAGAATCCCTGTCCGGATATCGTCGGAGTATTTCAGGTAATCGCTGCCTTTTACCCAATCTCCGAGAAAATTCCCGATTTTGACATCATCGTTTTCGCCTGACAGATATGTGTGTGCCAAATAATTCATTTACACGCGAGAGCTTTGCCTTATACCATATATCTACGTTGAGGACGGTTTATGGTTACACAATATTCGGACAAGAACCGATAAAAATATATACAATAAAATTACGGCGGCCAGTCCCGACCAATGCAACACTGCTAATATGATTGCCGACAGCATGATAAAGATATAGCGAATTTTATTGCTTTTCCAATCGAAAGTTTTGAACTTGAGCGAAAATAGTGGCAATTCCGAAACCAACAGCAACGAAAACACCACCGTTACGGCCAAAAGGAAATACATGTTACCGCTCAACGATGCCAAACCGCCGCTTCCCCGTGCCGTAAATGCCAATGCGCAAATAAACAAGGCATTTGCCGGAGTCGGCAATCCGATGAACGAATCGGTTTGCCGGGTATCTAAATTGAACTTGGCCAATCGAAGTCCCGAAAATACGGCAATCAGAAATGCCGACAACGAAATGATTCCCCCGACGGAAAAAGTGTCGTTCGAAAAACCTTGTGCAACGACGGCCTGCAACAACATCATATACATAATTGATGCCGGAGCGACGCCGAAACTGACCACATCGGCCAACGAATCCAATTCTTTGCCGATATCCGACCGGACTTTGAGCATACGCGCGGCAAAACCGTCGAAAAAGTCGAAAACGGCGGCGGCAAAAATGAAATAAGCAGCCGAATCGAGCCGGCCGTTAAACGCGGAAACAACGGCCAAACAGCCGCAAAACAAGTTCAAACAAGTGATGATGTTGGGTATGTGACGCATAAATGATGCTGATTAGTGAGATTTTTCACAAATATAACAGAAATTTGTTTTTTATGTTGCCTAAATGAATATATTTGAAATTTATATACAACCGACACATAATATTGATTTTGTGAACAATGATTGACAACAATGCTTCCGTTCTTTTGATTTATACCGGCGGAACCATCGGCATGATGGAAAACGCGGATACCGGGCTGCTGGAATCGTTTGATTTCGAACACTTGAAAGAACATATCCCCGAATTCGGCAAACTGAAATTCGCCATCGACAGCATACAGTTCGATCCGCCGATCGATTCGTCGGACATGGACATGGAGGGTTGGATGAAGATCGTACGGATCATTCAGGACAACTACGGCAAATACGACGGTTTTGTTATCCTTCACGGAACCGATACCATGGCTTACACCGCTTCGGCGCTGAGTTTCATGCTCGAAAACATCGATAAGCCCGTGATCTTTACCGGATCGCAATTGCCCATCGGGAAAGTGCGCACCGACGGGAAAGAAAATCTGATCACCGCCCTGGAAATAGCTGTCGATAAAGACTCGGACGGGCGGCCGTTCGTTCCCGAAGTCTGCATCTTTTTTCAGAACGATTTGATGCGCGGCAACCGCACCACAAAGATCAATGCGGAAAACTTCAACGCCTTCAAATCCTTTAACTATCCCGTACTGGCCAAAGCCGGGGTTCATATCAAATACGAACATCACCTGATCATGCATCCGCGCATTCGCCGAATGCCTCGCTTTCACTACCTGCTCGACCCCAATGTGGTGATATTGAAACTTTTTCCGAGCATTTCCCCCGATATGGTCAAAGCCATTCTCAACATTCCGAACTTGAAAGGCGTGGTGCTCGAAACCTACGGAACCGGCAATGCGCCGAATCTCGGTTGGTTTCGGAAAGCCGTGAGGAACGCCGTCGATAGAGGAATCGTCATGCTCAACGTTACCCAATGCGTATCGGGAACCGTGGAACCCGATCGGTACCTGTCCGGAAAAATACTGTCGGACGCCGGCGTGGTGAGCGGCTACGACAGCACCACCGAAGCGGCCGTCACCAAACTGATGTTCCTTTTGGGACACGGGATGGATGCCGTTCAGGTGAAAGAACATTTGCGATGCTCCTTGGCGGGAGAAATCAGCGTCGGCAATAAATAGAACGCACATACCTTGCGCGGCCGATTTTCTGCAAGGCTGTTATACTTCGCGCGGGCAAGTTTAGTGCAAAATCAGATTGCTTCATCGCTCGTACCTCGCGATTCGCAATGACGACCGGTAGCGTGTCATTGGCGGTAACCGAAGCAAACTCAAGTTTGAATGCACAAATCTTTGCGGCGTGAAGTATAAGTGCTGATCAAGTATCATCGGTTAATGCCCTGACGGGCAATTTGATTCTTTTTGCCGACCTGTTCTATTGACGTTATTTCCCTGACGGAAATTTTTTGTACCGAAATTGTCCGCAGGACAACCACGTCAATAGAAAAATCGCCCCGCGACGGTCATTTGCCCGTAGGGCATTAACGGAGAACTAATTCTCCCTCATTAAATCTTCCGCTTCTTTCAAACGATTGAAGTGGCAAAAAAGCAATCCTCCGTTCTCGTCGCGTAAGTGCATCCCGCTGCCTTTGCAATATTTGAAATACTTGCAGGCGGCGCATACACCCTGTTTGGTCCACGTGCGATCGCGAAAAACTTGATAACGATTGTTCCACACATCCGGGAAATCGTCGCGATAGATATTGCCTTGCACGAAATGCGAACGCAGGTTGGGACAAGCCGAAATGGAACCGTCCACCAGTATCGACCCGACGGTGACGCCTGCCCGGCAAAAGAAAAAACTGTCGCGAACTTCCGCTTCGTAGTTTCCCAAGAAGCCTTCGCAGCCGTAATCCGTTTTGATGCGGCCCTCCTTGCGGGAAGCGGCAATGAAATCGAACACTTGCTTGAATTGCGCCGGATTCAATTGCAGGTCTTTATTTTCGGCGGCCCGGCCTATCGGACAAACGGTAAACACGCGCCATGCCTTAACACCCGTTTCGATCAGCAATTCCTTCAATGCGGGCAACTCGTCGAAGTTCCATTGATTAACACACGTCACCGCATCGAATGCCAAATCGGATTTCGATTGTGCAATCATACGAACGGCGCGCAAGGCGTTTGCATAACTTGCGGGATGACCGCGCATACGGTTGTGCGACTCCTCGAAACCGTCCAGACTAACGGTAACGGCGCGCAGCCCTGCTTGCTCCAATTGCGCGAAACGTTTTTCGTCGAGCAACATGCCGTTGGAAACCATTCCCCACGGAAAGCCGCGATCGTACAACGCCCGTCCGCATTGCTCCAAATCCTTTCGCATCAACGGTTCGCCGCCCGTAAGCACGATCATGGTTTTGTTCGGTTCCACGTGCGGCACGATGCTGTCTATGGCTTTGAGAAAATCCTCCAAAGGCATGTCGGGCGTTTGCGATATTTTACGACAATCGCTGCCGCAATGCGCACACGAGAGGTTGCAACGCAGCGTGCATTCCCAAAACAAATACCGCAAAGGGTGTTGCCGAGCAACGTTATCGCGCCACCTGCTGAATAGCTCCAGCCCGATACGCTTCTTTAAAGGTATTTGCGTTGCGTTCATTCTTTCGGAGTCATTTTGATGGTATCGAGATTTTGGTCGGATTTAGAATTGATCGGTATCTCCACATTTTCGAACGAGCCGTTCGCATCGCCATCTATATCTTGTAATTCAACATACAAATCCCACGAATCTTCTTCACAGCGCGTACATAAACACTGTAAGAAAAAACCGCCGTTTTTTGCGGTATATGCTGTATCGTATTCGGTATAGCTGCTTTTGAGCACGGCCCGAATACCTTGTATCGGGATTTCATTCTCTCCGAAAACAACCGAACCTTTTATTTCCGGTTTAATTTCGTTCGAAACACATCCATAATCGGTACATGAAACAAGGATCGCCGAGAATCCCAACCAAGAAAGCAAAAATGCCAACAATCTGCCGTATGTTTTCGAAACGAGCGCCATCATCTATTCTTTTTTCGGTTTCATTTTAAGGGTTCCCAAGTTTTTTTGGGCTTCTCCGAGATACTGATTTCCGTTGCCGCCTGCAAATTTTTCATTTGAACAATCCGCTTCAACATCCTTGTCGATGAACGAGCCGTTTTTGTCGCCATCCGCATCGCTCAATTCCACGTACAGCTTAGTAATATACAAGTTTTTACCGGTCAGATTAAATACGCCCCTACCGTCCGTGTAAACGGTATCTATTCCTTGGAAAGGCGTATGTTCGTTCGGCCGGGTTTTCAACACGGCGCGTATTCCTTCAATCGGGGCATTGTCCGTATCGGATACGACAACACCTCCTGCTTTGACATTGAATGCACCTTCAAGTGTTCCGTATTCGCATGGGCCGTACTCGTCAGCGCACGAAAACCCAAGCCAAGCCATTAAAACCGCCAATAATCTGCCGTATGTCTTTGAAATGCGTGCCATAGTTTACAAATTTTATTTCGGGATGTTTAACAATAGATGCAAAAATACACAAAACGTTGCGTCGAAACCCGAAAAATGTCGGGAAATGTTAAAAAATAAAATTTGCCGGCGTAATAAGAACAATCATTGACATTTTCCGGATTCCGGAAACCCGGTTTTCAAAATAACACTTTCTGAAGTTCAGAAACCCGCTTTTTTCAAAATAGCATTTTCTGAAGCTCAGAAACTCCGTTTTTTTTTAAATGGCATTTTCTGAAGCTCAGAAACCCCATTTTTTTTCAAAAGACATTTTCTGAAGCTCAGAAACCCCATTTTTTTTCAAAATGACACTTTCTGAAGCTCAGAAACCCCGTTTTTTTTTAAAATACCATTTTCTGAAGCTCAGAAACTCGTTTTTTTTTTTAAATAGCATTTTCTGAAGCTCAGAAACTCGTTTTTTTTCAAAAAGGCATTTTCAGAAGCTCTGAAACTCGTTTTTTTTCAAAAAGGCATTTTCAGAAGTTCTGAAACTCGTTTTTTTTCAAAAAGACATTTTCAGAAGCTCTGAAACCCCGTTTTTTTCAAAATGGCATTTTCAGAAGTTCTGAAACTCGTTTTTTTTTTAAAAGACATTTTCAGAAGCTCTGAAACTCGTTTTTTTTCAAAAAGGTGTTTTCAGAAGTCCGAAAACTCTTTTTTTCGAAATATTCCGGCACACCGAAACTCCCTTTGTGACGATGACAAAATAACATTCCCATTTTTTTCAGACAGGATTAACATGATTTACAGGATTTAAATCTTGTAAATCATGTTAATCCTGTCAAATGAGTAAATTATTTTGTCTTCATTCCTTTAGGGTCGGGGTGAAAACAAAAAGAACGAAGTTATACTGATGGGGAAGCCGTTTTGTTCGATTTTTTCCGGGCATCGTATATTTCTTTCGCGGCAACGCCCAAAATCAGCAATATGATGCCGACGGAGCCGGCCAGGGATATTTTTTCGCCGGTTGCGTAGGTTTTCGGTTCGAATTTGAAGACGATTTGATGCTTTCCGGCAGGCACGGCCATGGCGCGCAGCACGTAATCGGCGCGGACGTATGGCGCCGGTTCCCCGTCGATGTAGGCATCCCAGCCTTTATCGTAATATATTTCGGAAAAGACGACGAATTGCGGTTGTTGCGATTGATATTCGTAGGTCAGGCGGTTCGGCCGGTATTCCGTAAGTTCTACGGATGCGGTCGAGTCATAAATCGCTTTGAACCCTTCGAGTACCGGCAGATAACGTTTGTCTGCCACGGCTTCTTTGGCCGGGCGTATTTTGCCGAGCGCCTCGATTTCGGCATCGGCATTGTCTGCCCACTTTATTTCGGACACGGGCCAAGCGTTGCCCAAAGCGTCGGGGTTGGTGATCGGCGGTTGTTGCGGATTGACGATGACGTATTTCGTGTTCAGCATATTGAGCGCGGGACAATTTCGGAACAGTTTGGCCATGTCGTCTTCCGTTTTCATCGCTTGCAGGTTGGTGATCATCGTGTTCATTTCCGGGCCTAAACGATGTTCGATCAACTCCTGATAGCGCTTCATTTTGGCGCCGTGGTATCCGCCCACCGATTTATGAAAATAGGAAGTCGTTGCGTCGTTGAACGGATCGACTGTGAGATTCAGCACGCGATAATCGGGGCTTTTGTCTTGAAGAATGGCCTGATCGGCAGCGGTGGCCGTTATGGCGTTGGCTTTTTGCGGCTTGTCGAAATCGCCGTCATTGAGAAATCGTTTATCCACCGCCCACAAATCGACAAGAATGATGATGGCAAAAAGTGTGTATGCCGCATTTGCTTTCAGTTTCCCTTTCACCGAGAACCACAGGATTGCTGCGGCGGCAGTAACGAACAAAAGTGTACGGAACGAATCGTTGCGCATGAGGGTATGCCGTGTGTCTTGCAGGGCGGCAATGAACCATTCGGGGTAACCCTGTTGGCTCAACCCGCTGTCGCTCGGCGCGGAAAAGCTGAAAAACAGTCCGGAAAAAAGCGTGAAGAACAATGCGATGCCTCCCGCAATGAAGAAGCTCTTTTGCAGCGCCCTCTGTTTGTCGCCGGCGGTAAGCTCGTCGCCGAACATTTCTTTCAATGCCAATATTCCCAGCAACGGAACGCAGACTTCGGCAATGATCAGGATCATCGATACCGTACGGAATTTATTGTAGCCGGGGAAAAAGTCGATAAACAGATCGGACAGCATCAGAAAATGATTGCCCCACGCCAGCATTACCGACAGCACGGTTGCTGTTACCAACCACCATTTGATCTGCCCTTTCACCGTAAACAAACCGAGTATGAACAGGAATATCATGACTGCACCGATGTATACCGGCCCGGCGGTGAATCGCTGATCGCCCCAATAGGTGTACACGCCCTTGCATGTTGCGGCGGCGTCTTGCTTGCTCACTCCGTTTTGGATCAATGCTTCATAAATAGGGCTGTCGGTACTCACCTCGCCCACCGATGCGCCTCCCATAAAATTCGGGATGAACAGATTCATCGTTTCCGCAATGCCGTAACTGTAATCCTTCAGGATATAGCTTTTGTCCAACCCCCGGGTTTGATCGCCCGTTTCGTCGGTCAGCTCCGATTGTCCGCGCGTGGAATAAGGCGCATATTCCATCGTGAGCAAAAGATTGGTGATGTTGACCCCGACGGCCAACACCACGGCAATAATCATGGCGGCCGATGCCTTGATGAAGTCGGAATACTGCTTGTCTTTGATGACCCGAACCAATTCGAAAATCAAGAAAATAAAAACAATGATGGCCGTGTAATAGGTTATTTGCAGATGGTTGGCACGAATTTGCAATGCGAGCGCAAGGCAGGCGATCAGAACTCCCAACCACACCTTTCGTCGCGAATACGCCAGATACAGCCCTCCGATAATGGGCGGAAGAAAAGCCAACGCCCGCATTTTGGTGTTATGCCCCGCCCCCAGTATCAACAAAAAGTAGGTTGAAAAGCCGTAGGCAAACGCTCCCGCAATGCTCAGCCACGGGTTGACTTTAAAGCAGAGCAGCATGATATAGAAGCCCAGCATGGCGACAAACAGCATGTATGCCGGCGACGGAATGCCTGCCGTAAGAATCTTTTCGAGATATTGCGTCCAATTGTTCGGATACCTTACGGATATTTGATACGCCGGCATTCCGCCGAATTCGGAATTGGTCCACAGCGGTTCTTCGCCCGTTGCCGCCCGGTAGTCGGTTGCTTCTTTCGACGCGCCGTTCGATTGTTTGATGTCGCCTTGCCGGAGCTTGTACCCGTCGGCCACCATCGGGCTGAAATAAACCAACACGACGCCGACAAAAAGGACAACCGCTGCAACGTGCGGCAAAAGTTTCTTAAAAATATCCGTCATAACAAGGAATTGAATATGGTTATATGATTATTTCTATCTTGAATGAACATCGAATACGCTGCCTAAAGAGAGTAAAATACTCTAAAGATGTCTCCACTCCGTAATGAATCCGAATATACCGGTTCATCGGGTATGCCAGTCAAAGAGCGTACAATACTTCGGGGATGTCTCCACTCCGTATGCTTCGCAAACTCCGGTCGACATGACGTAGCCGGAAACCTATTAGGTCTCAAAGACCTGATAGGTTTTCCGAGAAGACCTATCGGGTTTTCAAAACCCAATAGGTCAGCCACGTCATTGTTATCGGAACGAAGTGAAGTCGAGACATCCCCTTGTGCTCGCCGCTCAACCCGCCACCGGCGCAACTTGAAACTTGAAACTTGAAACTTCAAACTACTTTACTTCTTCGAAATCGATATAATCGCCTTCGTCTTTTCCGAAACTTTTGTCCGATTTCGGCTTATAATTGATGGTTACTTCGCCCTCCTGCTTTCGGTTGCGACGCGATGCTTCCTGCTGCTGTTGCTGCATCCGCTCGCCGGCTTTTTTGACGGCGCCTTGGAAAAGCAACGGAACGACGATCCGGCCGACGATCTTACCGATAAAGTAGATCACCGCTATAATGAATATGGTTTTTACAAGTCCTACAAGCATAATAAATCTTTACAAATGATCGGCCCGTCAGCGAAGACGACTCATGGCTTGCACCATCAATTCGTCTTTCCGGATGCCGCGAAAAGCCAGATAATGAAGAATCACTGCTATGATCGGAAAAACGAACGGCAAACGGTACTGCACGGATTCGACATCCTTAATTCCGTACAGCACATACAATACAACTCCGGTCATCCCGATCAACAATATAATATTGTATATGCACAGGCGCATTTGCAAAACTCTTCTTTTATACATGAAAATGGCAACAAAATTCAAGGCGCAAATCAGAATTCCGAAAACCATGATGGAAATATCGCTGCTCAAATCGAACGTAAGAATACTACCCGTCGAGAAATGCAGTTCCGCCAAGGGCATAAAAAACATCGGAACCAAAAAGCATAAGGCTGCGAACAGGAAAAGAGACTGGATTCTTTGTATCATTTTATATTTCTTGTTTTATTTTCGATTTCAACGCCGAAACCGAGAGAAAAAATTGGCCGGAAACCCGATATCGAATATTAATTTTATATGATTTTACATTCGTAATACATTGATGTCATAACAAATAAAACTCATTCGATACCGAAATAATTATCGAGATTAAAATCGTTGTAAAATTAGTCTTATATTTCGGAATTTTAAAATAGCGATTTATTATCCTTGCACATTTCCGTTAAACACCTCTGCATAAGCATCCTTTTTATCGGGATGGCTTTTTCCGTATCGGCGCAACCGGTCGATACGTTGACTTATAGTCATCAATCGGTTCGTTCGATCGGTATTGCATTTCCCGCATTGAATTATTCTTTTCTCTCGCCGCTCAACCATTCCGGCTATGCGCTCGCTTTTCATTCCGTGCGCTTTCGCGAAAAACCGAAATATCTGAATCAAATTCAACTGCATTCCGAATTCGGGCTGCTCTACAACGATGCCAACGATTCGTACATTACTTCGCTCTCATTCCGTGGCGATTGGTCGCGGCATTGGAACGTAACCGACAAGAGGCGCGCACTGCGGCTGTTGTGCGGCTTTTCCGTCGGCGCGGGCGTCGATGTTTATTTAAAGGAGGACAACACGAACAATCCCCTGGCATACTTTTTCAATCTTTCGGCAAGCCCTTCCGTTTTGGGAAAATACCGTTTCCGCGCCGGGAAAGCGACCCTCGAACTGGGCCAGCAAATCGATGTGCCGATCGGTTCGCTGGTATCGTCGTCGGGCTATTCGTCTTCCGTACCGCACGGTTTGACGGAAGAAGACGCCGACTTTTTCGATGCGATGCGTTTGGTCTCCTTCGCCGGTTTCAACAAATATGTCGGCATCACCACGCTGGACATTATTCCGTCGGCAGAAAAACGGCATCAACTGCCCGCGCTGAGGATCAGCTACATATTTTCGGGCGTGAATTACGACAATAACGGCATGACCATAAAATCGATCGATCATTTGTTCATGTTCGGTGCAATATTTCGTTTATTCCGTTAATTTTGCCGCCGCGTTCATACTATAACCGAAATTATCGCGTTATCGGATACGTTAGTTTAATATCTTGATCATTTCATGACATCTAAAACATTTTTTATGACAAAAAAGAGCATCATCCTTTTGTTGGTATTCATGGTTGCAACCGTTTCGGCTGAAGCGCAGGTAAGAGCCGGCCTCAAAGCGGGATTCAATTTGAGCAATGTTTCGGCGAAGGACGCCAAAACCGGCGACAAGGAAAGTTATGACATGAAGCCCGGATTCCAAGCGGGAGGAATTCTCGATTGGGCTGTCGGAGAATCTTTTTCCGTGCAACCCGGAGTTCGGTTCGCCACACAAGGATTTATCGATAAATACGAAGACAACGGCAGCTTTGTCAGAAATTTCACGCTGTATTATATTCAAATTCCCGTGAATGCGCAATATAGGTTACCTGTGGGCGAAAACGCCGGAGTACTGTTTCAAGCCGGCCCGTATTTCGGCATCGGCCTTTCGGGAAAGCAGAAAGCAACGAAAAACGGCGTGAAGCAATCACTGTCGGACACCTACAAGAAGATCAATATGGGTAACGAATCGTCCGACGATATTCGCAACGGTATCGATTACGGGGTCGGCGTCGGCGTCGGGTTCGAGTTTTTCAGATTTCAGGTGATGGCCGAATATAACTTCGGGCTTTACGAGATGACTTTCGAAAAGCATACGCCCAAATTGTACAACATCGATATGAAAAACAACGGCCTTTCGGTGACGATGGCATTTCTTTTCGGAAAGAAAAGGGTTACCGCTTCGGCAGAATAGCGCTCGATAGTGAAAATAAAAGAACAATGCCGCGAAAAATATTTGACGCGGCATTGTTCTTTGGTTATAGGTGTCCGCAAAATATTGCTATTGGCAGAAAGCAGTTGCTTGTTTGCTATTTAATCAGAAAAAAGCCTGCCCAAAAGTAACTTACAGGCTTTTGAAATTATTCTTTACGGCTTGTGTTCATACCCTTTGGCGATAAAGGGAACACCTGATGTACAATAATATGTCTTTCCCTTTTCAATCTCTCTTGCCGGATCAATACTCCTTATTTCAATTTTTGACATGTCAAACTTCGACTTTTTAAAGTTTTGATACAACACAAGCAATATATCATCGGTAAACAAATGCCGGTCTTGCTGTCTTATAGAAAAAGAGACGTATTGAATTTTACCGTTCGAATCCATCAGGAAAAATGCCCTTGAGCGGCCTTTTTCGGAAACTGTTAAGGAGTCCAAAACTTCACGGGGCATTGACTTTTTTATGATATCATAGAAAAAGTCATTGTAATAAGCCTGATCAAGTACGTAAAAATAAGCTTTCCGCCTGTTTTCAATTTTTATTTCTTTTTCAAAAGTCGGAGATACATAATAGCCAAATGTCGATGGTTTGAATTTGAATTTACCTGTTTCTTGAGAATACAAAGAAAAAGATACAGAAAATAAAATGAATATCAAAATATTACGTTTCATGGATTTATTGATTAAATGGTTATTTACCAATTCTACTTTTAGTGATCATTACCGCTTCCACGGTGCGCAACTTTCATTTTTTTTCTTTGGCACGATTGTTCCCGATAAGGCATCAAAATCACGGATATCGAACTGTCACCTTCGACTTTTGCCGATTTAATCATGGTTAGCGAAGGCTTATTTGCCTCATACCATGTACGCGCAACTTCAATCGCTTCGGATTTCGTATTCCACGGCGCTTGATTCGACTCTTATTTCCGACATGCAAACATCATGCCTGCAATCAAAAAGGCAACTATTAATGGGGTTCATTAAATGCATAGGAATGAAAACAAAATAATATTCCCAAAAATAGTCATTATTCGCACTTGAATAGCCCGTTAGGGCTTTCACGTCAATAGTCACGAATGCACTCACGCTTCCATTGCCCGTCAAGGCATTAACCGACGAAGCATCCGAATGTTTATCTCCTACGGAGAATCGAGGTGTAAGCGCCCGATTGTTCTATTGACGTTAATGCCCTAACGGGCATGCTCATCAGTACCGGGAATTTTATTTTGAACACGTTCCTGGATATTCTCATCGGCCAAATAAGCAAAATATATTGCCTCCTCATAAAAATCTTCTGCAAAATGTTTTGGCAAATTGGTGATGTTAGGTTGAATTAATTCGACATTTTTATATATGTTTGATGTCAAAATATCATTCAAAATAAATATGACGATGAAAACCATCGGTATACCCGGTTACCGGTCGGAAGACGGGTCGGTGTTCGGCGCGGGCAGTAATTATTTGGAGTTGATTTCGCGTTTCGGGAAACCGTATATCATCTTTCCGGACGAGGAATTCGCACGGGTCGATTTATTGGTGCTGCCCGGCGGATTGGACATCGCTCCGCAATCGTTCGACGCTTTGCCGACGTTCAAAACAGGAAATCAAGACGTTTTCAAACAGTATTTTTACGACAAGCGGCTTTCGACGTATATCGACGCCGGAGTTCCCGTGTTCGGCATTTGCTTGGGATTTCAGATGTTGGCGGTATATTTCGGCTCGGCGATGGAACAGCATTTGTGGCGGCATCCGCAAAGCGCGGGCCGCAGCGTTGCCGCGCACACCGTCGAACCGTTGCCTGCCGCCGCAAATTATGCCGTTGCGCCTTTCGAGGTCAATTCGCATCATCATCAGGGCGTGCTGTTGCATAGTTTGTCGCCGCAACTGGAGCCGTTGGCGTTGGCGAAACTCGATCCGTATTCGAACGAAACGCTGGTGGAAGCGTTTTACCACAAAACCAAACCGATCATGGCGGTGCAATGGCATCCCGAGGAATGGTTCGACGCATTCAGTTGCCGATTGATCGAAGATTTATTGTCGGGAAGCTCGATATCGGTTTAGATTTTTACGGAATACAACTTGTCATGCACCCTACTGTCGTGTCAAACTTATTTTGGCGCGTCATTGGTAGGAG
>JAVBRP010000225.1:0-7010 GCA_031547815.1 Bacteroidales bacterium
GCTGTCTACAACAACGGCCACGGGCGGAGTATCGATGATGATATAGTCGAACTCGGCTCCGGCTTTTTCAAGCAATTGCTTCATTTCGGGCGTTTCGATCAATTCGGCGGGATTGGGCGGTATCGGCCCCGAAACGGCCACATACAAATTGTTGATATTGGTCGAATGAATGAGGTCTTCGTATCTCGTATCGCCGATCAAATAGGTGCTGATACCTTCTAAACGTTCGATGTTGAATATTTTACTGATTTTCGGCTTTCGCAGGTCGAGCCCCATCAACAGCACCTTCTTGCCCGAATGCGCGATCATGGTGGCCAGATTGATGGAAATAAATGTCTTTCCTTCGCCGCTCACGGTCGAAGTAACGTTGATGATGCGTCCCGGCTTGTCAGTTTTTTCGCGTAAAATATAATGCAAGTTCGTGCGCAACGCTCGGAACGATTCCGACAGCGGGGAAGCGGGATTTTCGGCAACGGGCACTTCCGAATCCTTGTTGTTGTGACCGATCATGCCGACCACCGGCACATTGGTTGCGGCTTTGATTTCCTGAAGCTCGGTAATGGTTTGGTTGAAGAAGTCCAAAATAAAGATAAGCGCCAGCGGGATCAACAATCCCAAAGCAATGGCGATCATATTGTTGCGGCTCTCTTTGGGCGCAATTCTGGCTGCATTTTGCGCAATGGCGTAATCGAGCACCTTATTGTCTGCAACGTTGGACGCTTTCGATATGGCGGCATCCACTTGCTTTTTCAGCAAAAGGTTGTAAGTTTCGTTGTTGACGGTAAATTCGCGTTGAATGTTCAAAAGTTTGCGTTCGGTAACCGGCAATTTCAGCAATTCCTGCTCGGCCCGCTCTATTCTTTCGTTCACATCTCTCAGCGAAATGTCGGCGGTAACGACCAATTGCTTTATGTTTTCGCGCAACGACGCCAATACGGAATTTATTTCGATGTTCAAGTCTCTAAGTATCGGGTTCTTTTCGGGGTTACTGCCGGAAGACAACAATACTTTTTTGGCGCCCAATCGGGCCAGATCGCTCACCAAAGAATTCAGCAGCGGGTCGGCAATACCGATAATGGACGGCGCAACCACTTGGTCCAAATCACGCTCGTTATCGATATATTTTTGCAGATATTCGTAATAATTCAATTGGGTTTTGATGGTCAACTTTTCGGATTGCAAACCCGTCAATCGAGCAAAAACGGCATTTCCTTCCTGACTGAAATCGAACAGTTTGTTGTTGGTGCGGAAATTTTGCAATGCATCTTCGGAGTGTCTCAACGAATGTGTCACCGTATCCAACTGTTCGTTGATGAATTTAATGGCATTGATGGAAGTTTGGTTTTTCTCGTCCAACCCGTTTTGGATATACACATCGATCAACGTATTCAAATAATCGACTTCCTTTTGGGAATTTTCTCCGGAAGCCGTCAATTTCAGCACACTGCCTCGTTTGTCGTTAGTGGTGATCACAACCTTTCCCCGGTATCGGTTGACCAACGAGTTAAAGTTATTGATGACAAAAAAGAATTTCTTGTTCGTCATATCATCAATATGCACCCCTTTATTCAATGCCACGGCAAACGACCCGACCGGGCTTTTGAAATTCTCGCCGATATCGATCGTCTCTTCAAATTTTTCGCCGATGTTGATTCGACACTTGCCGTCGGACATAAAAATGACCTCCACGCGCGTCCCGTAGGCGGTAATGCTGTCGGGAATCACCAGAAAAGGCGAATTCGGATACAGCAATGTTTCGCGGATACGCCCCACAGCGTAATAATCGACGGAAAAATTCAGCTTTTTCAATGCTTTGGACGCCATCGAATAGGATTCGAGAATGGCGATCTCGTTTTCTATGTTTTTCCTCGGGCTGTATCGATCCAACGCGCTGACAAGCAGTTCGGCGGTCGATTTCTTCTCCTCGTTAACGATCAACGAGGCGGTAACGCTGTATTTGGGAACGGTGTAGCGGTTGATCATCCACGCGCAGGTGTAGGCAACCAGCACCGATAAAACAAACCAATACCACCGGCCGAGTATTTTATTCAGCAATTTTTTGAAGTCGAACCCTTCCTCCGGGTTCGGATTGTATTGTTCTCGAAACTCGGTCATAAGCTATTTGGTGAGTGACAGTATGGCGAGGACTATGGCAAGCGATGACGAGAGGGCCGTCAGGTACTGGATGAAGTCGGTCACATTCACCCGAAAAAGAGTTCTCGGCAAAGGTTGCACATAGATCACATCGTTGGGTTGCAGGTAAAACCGGGGCGATGACAATGCTTCTCTGTCAGTCAGATCGATGGTGTAAGGAATGGTGCCGGCTTCGGTCGTGCGCAAAATCATGACTTGCTTCCTGTTTCCGTAATAATTCATATCGCCGGCCAGCGACAACGCCGCCAATACGGAGGTTTGATCGCGGTATACGGTATATTCGCCCGGCGACTTTACTTCACCCACTATATTGATCCTGAACCCGGCCAATCGTACGATGACTTGGCTGTCGTATACAATCTCGGACACCTTTTGATGAACAATTTTTTCCACTTCCGTCACCGTAAGTCTCGCGACATGAATTTTCCCGATGCCCGGAACTTCGATTTCGCCTTCGATATTGATCGGATAGCCGTATATGTAATAATATGAATTCGATACGCTTGCAGTCTGTGTTTGTGACTGCGACACATTGAATAAGTCGGCAAACTCTTCGTCTTTCGTCAATACTTTGATATAAAGGATGTCACCGGATTGCAGCCGGTATTCGCTCAGCGATTTTTGATAAAGCGTATCGTAAAGCTCATGTCCTTTGGGCGCCTGCAAATAGCGGTGTTTCCGAGTGCCGCACGAACAAAGCAAAACAACGACGGATAGTAATATGAATAACCGATTTCTTAAAAACATCCTTGAAATTAAAATAAATGACAAAGGTAATGATTTTTAATATAACACAACTTGCATATTGTCAAAAAGCGGGTATCATGTTATTTTTAACGTGACACCCGCTTCGTATACTCGTACACTTTTATGATGATACATTATGCGATTTTAAACTAACATCAAAGCAATGCAAACAACAATCGCAAAGAAAATCATTATCAAACGAAATTTTTTCATGTCTTCGATTCTTTTATTGTTACTACTGTATATTAATAATACGACAATCGGTCGAAAAATGTTTTGAAACCGGCAAATTTCATGCTTTTTCCGGTTCGGAACGATTTTTATCGACATCCGTGAGGCCGTTTTGTTGATAAAAAAAATTCCGGAGTTGCCGATAACCGGTTACATTTGTCATCTTAACCCAATTTGTCATGTCGGAAAAAAAATATGTCGAAACCCCGTTGATGAAGCAATATTACAGCATCAAAGGAAAACATCCCGATGCCGTATTGCTGTTTCGCGTGGGCGACTTTTACGAAACCTTCGGCGAAGATGCCATCCGGGCAGCCGAAATATTGGGCATCACGCTTACCCGCCGGGCCAACGGCTCGGCTTCGTATGTCGAGCTGGCCGGATTTCCGTACCACGCGCTGGATACATATCTGCCGCGCTTGGTGCGTGCGGGGCAGCGTGTGGCCATCTGCGAACAACTGGAAGACCCAAAAACGACCAAAACCGTCGTCAAACGCGGCATCACCGAATTGATCACGCCCGGCGTGGTGCTCAACGATCAGGTGCTCGAAAACAAGGAAAACAACTTTTTGGCATGTGTGCATGTCGAGAAAAATATGGTCGGAGCGGCATTTCTGGATGTGTCCACCGGCGAATTTTTGATAGCCGAAGGCACCGCCGAATATATCGACAAGTTGCTTAACGGATTCAATCCGAAAGAAATATTGGTGGAGCGCAGCCGGCAAAGCTGGTTTAAAGAAACTTTCGGAACACGGTTCTATCTTTCGGTGCTCGAAGATTGGGCTTTCGTGCACGACACTTCTCGCGAAAAGTTGTTGGCGCAATTCAAAACCATGAATCTGAAAGGTTTCGGCGTCGACAGCATGAGCATTGCCATCACGGCGGCGGGCGCCGTCATGCAGTACTTGGACATCACGCGCCACGAACAGTCGGGACACATCAACAAAATATCGCGCATCGACGAGGATGCGTACGTGTGGTTGGATAAATTCACCATCCGGAATTTGGAATTGCTCTATTCGACCAACGAAGGCGGGCGTACGCTTTGCGATGTGATCGATCATACGCTTTCGCCTATGGGTGCGCGTTTGCTGAAACGTTGGATCGCCATGCCGTTGAAAGACGTCAGGCGCATCAACGAGCGGCTGGACGTTGCGGAATATTTCGTCAAACATCCCGACGTCACCGAATCGCTCAACGAACAAATACGCCAAGTGGGCGACATGGAGCGCATCATTGCCAAGATGGCCGCGGGCCGCATCACTCCGCGCGAATTGCTGCAACTGAAAAACGCTTTGGAGGTGATGGCGCCGATCAAAGATTTATGCAACCGCTCGGAAAACGCTTCGCTGATCGGTATTGCCGAACAACTCAACCCGTGTGCAAACATTCGCGACCGCATCGCCCGCGAATTGACCGACGATCCGCCGAACGCCGTCAACAAAGGCAACGTGATTGCGGAAGGCGTGTCCGCCGAGTTGGACGATCTGCGGCACATACGCCGTTCGGGGAAAAGCTATTTGACGGAAATGCAGCAGCGCGAGATAGAACGAACGGGGATCACCTCGCTCAAAATAGATTTCAACAATGTGTTCGGGTACTACATCGAGGTGCGCAACACGCATAAAGACAAGGTTCCGCCCGAATGGATGCGCAAGCAGACCTTGGTGAGCGCCGAGCGTTACATTACCGAAGAACTGAAGGAATACGAATCGAAGATATTGGGCGCCGAAGAGAAAATACTTGCGTTGGAAACGGATTTGTTTGCTTCGTTGGTGGCGGCGGCATCCGATTATATCCCCGCGATACAGCTCAACGCTTCGCTGATTGCGCGTTTGGATTGCCTGCAATCGTATGCGGCCGTGGCCGTCAAGAACAAATATGTGAAACCCGTGATGAACGAAGCCGACAGCATTCGCATCACGCAGGGACGACATCCGGTGATCGAAGCCTACCTGCCGCCCGACAATCCGTACATTGCCAACGATGTATATCTGGACAGCGCCGAACAGCAAATGATCGTGATCACGGGGCCTAACATGTCGGGTAAATCGGCGTTGTTACGGCAAACGGCGCTGATCGTGCTCATGGCGCAGATCGGATGCTACGTTCCCGCGCAAAGCGCCGAAATCGGCTATGTGGATAAAATATTCACCCGTGTGGGAGCGTCGGACAATATTTCGCAGGGCGAATCGACCTTTATGGTGGAAATGACCGAAGCGGCGGGCATCATGAACAATTTATCGCCGCGCAGTTTGATCCTTCTCGACGAGATCGGACGCGGGACCAGCACCTACGACGGCATTTCCATCGCTTGGGCCATGGCCGAATACATCCACGAACATCCGACGGCAAAAGCCAAAACTCTGTTCGCGACGCACTACCACGAACTGAACGAAATGGAGAAAAGCTTTGCCCGCATCAAAAACTACAATGTGTCGGTGAAGGAATTGAACGACCGCGTGATCTTTCTTCGCAAATTGGTGCGCGGCGGCAGCGAACACAGTTTCGGTATCCACGTGGCACGAATGGCGGGAATGCCTAAAAGCATCGTTTCGCGCGCCGGCGACATCTTGAAAGAACTCGAATCGAGCCACGACAACAAAGGCATCACGGCCAAGCCCACCGCGGAATTGAGTCAAAAACGCGAAGGCTACCAACTATCCATTTTCCAATTGGACGATCCCG
Organism: Bacteroidales bacterium; assembly: GCA_031547815.1. Classification (GTDB taxonomy): domain Bacteria; phylum Bacteroidota; class Bacteroidia; order Bacteroidales; family UBA4181; genus JAIRLS01. The sequence goes on from JAVBRP010000225.1 coordinate 5,821, forward strand.
TTTTGAAACAGATACGAGACGAGATCAAAAAGTTGGACATCAACAATATCACTCCGCTGGAAGCGCTGCAAAAACTGAGCGATATCAAAAAATGGGTGGGGCTGAAATAGTTACTGCTTTTTCAGCGTATAATTCAATTGCGAATCGATCAATTCCTTTTTGAGATTCAACTTGTACAAAGTCGACGGGTCTTTGGAATAGTACATGTAGTAACTTTGTTCCTTTTCGGGCTTGTCCCAATTCAGAATAAAAACCGTGGCATTATTGTCATCGCCGAAACCGCGCTCGGTATTGAAATTTCCTTTGGTCACGAAACTGTTGTTCCTGCCCAAATAATCCAACGCTTCTTCGAAGGTGTTTTTCACGATATTCAATTTCAGCGTTACGCGGATACCTTCACAATCGGCGCACGGGATCACGCCTTGATAGACGGATACGGTTTCGGGCGCGACGGTCAATGCTTCTTCATTTTTAGCGGCTCCGGACAACATGCTTTCCGATGACGAACCTTTTTGTTTACATCCCGCAACGACAACAAAAACAGCTAACACAATACCGATAAGAGATTTCATGATTTTTATGGTTTTAAAATGTGGTGAAAACTTCACCGAATAAAAATTCAGAATCGATAACCGGATGATCGGCTATCGATTCGACCGGCTTGGTGCTACTACAACAATAATCGAACCGAAAAGGCTCAATTTCGGCAATACTTTTTGCTTTTCCCTCGAAAAAACTCTACCTTTGACATCTTTGTCAAACGAATCTGTCAAACATAAGAGTCAAATAGAAATGTCGCAAAATCAAGATCTTATCATAGATAGAAATATCGATGTGGAATCTAAAATATTGGAAGCCGCCACTGTCGTTTTTACCCAAAAAGGGTTGGCGGGCACCAGTATGCAGGAAATCGCCGACGAGGCGCACATCAGCCGCACGTCGCTGCATTATTATTATCGCAACAAAGACAAACTTTTCGATACCGTGTTCACACACGTAGTCGAATCGCTTGTCGCACAGTTGTTCCGAATCATCAATGCCGACATTCCCCTGTCGGAAAAATTGGAAAGATTTGTGGACAATTACTTGAATTTCATGCTCGACAATCCGAGTTATGCCGGTTTCATGGTGCACGACTTGAATGCCTGTCCCGAACGGATGATCAAGCTGATACTTTCCGGAGATTTTGA
>JAVBRP010000080.1:0-12312 GCA_031547815.1 Bacteroidales bacterium
GCCTTATTTGAACCGCGAAACGGAGGAAATAGACGAAACGCGCTATCAAACGGTTTATTCGAAACATAAAGGTTCGGTGGCGGCGCCTACTGCCGGTTTGCATTTTACGCCCGACGTTTTAAAACGATTAACGGATAAGGGCACTCGGCTCGACGAAATTACATTGCATGTCGGTGCAGGTACATTTCGTCCCGTTCAACAAAATGATGTTCGTCTTCATGAAATGCATGTCGAATTTTTCTCCGTTCACATCGATATTATTCGACATATTATTGCGAATGCAGGTGTCACGACGTCGATTGGTACTACTTCGCTCAGGGCTTTGGAAAGTATTTATTGGCTTGGTGTCAAAATGTTGCATTTTGATGATGGATTTCAGAGTCTTGAATTGCAGCAATGGGAAGCATATTCGTTACCTCAAAATATCGATTTACGACAGTCATTATTTCGTGTTTGTGAGTTTATGGAAAAGAAAAAACAAAATATTCTTTATTCTTCTACAAAGATAATGATTGTTCCCGGATACAAGTTCCGGGTTTGTCGTCGTTTGATTACTAATTTTCACCAACCGCAAAGCACATTATTGTTGTTGGTCGGCGCATTTGTCGGCGATGTTTGGAAAGATATTTACCGGTATGCGTTGGACAACGATTTCCGATTTCTGAGCTACGGCGACAGTTCGTTGCTGGAATTGTCGGAATAACTACGGAGACACAGAGAAAATAAAGGGGCTGTGCAAAAAGTATGTTTCGGTTCGTCATTGTAAGCGATAGCGAAGCAATCTTTTTGATTACCATGAGATTGCTTCGTCATTCCTTCTCGCAATGACGTTCATTTTCGACTTTTTGAACAGCCTCTTTGTCGGGAGAATACAGGAATACCATGATTCCCGAAGAATGTCCGTTTTTTACACCCGACGAGCGAGACAATATCCTTATTTTTGCCCGACGAAAATGAATCGATTTCAAATCATACAACCGTCCGGTTTGCTTGCGCCGTTTGTAAAGCAATACTGGTTTTTCGCGTCGGATTGTGCGGGGCAAATGTCGCAACGACTTTTTCCGATCGGTTGTGCGGGATTGTGTTTTTTTCGCGGCGGTCGGGCGCACTCGTCCGTCGAAAACGAATTTCTGCCCGAAGCGCATATAGCGGGTTTGTTTACAAGTTATTCCGACATAATGTTTTCGGGAAATACCGAATCGATCACCGTTATTTTTCAACCGGCGGGAATCGGCGCTTTTTTCGGAATTCCCGCAAGCGAATTCGAGAATCGGAATATTTCCGTCGATGCGCTGAGCGATCCGCGTCTTTCGGAATTGAAAAGGCGGTTGACCGACACGGTCGATACCGGAATGTGTGTTGCAATGATCGAGGATTTTCTGCTGAAACGGATTTGCCGTCTCGGCAACGATCACCAAAAGCGAATGGCGGCTGTTGTGCAATCCGTCGAAAACGGGCAAAGCGATATTGCCGCATTGGCGCGAACCGCCTGTCTCGGATACAAGCAGTTCAAACGGATTTTTACGGAATCGGTCGGTGCGAATCCCAAGGATTATTTACGCATAGCTCGTTTCAAAAAGGCGATACGGGTCCTGCAACTCCGCCCGCAAACCGCATTGCCGGAATTGGCCGAAAGTTGCGGCTATTACGATAAATCGCATCTCATCAAGGATTTGAAAGAATTTTCGGGTTATACGCCGGGCGAATATTTATCGGTTCAACGTGTCGAGTCGGAAAGACAGAATTTTAAGCCGTACGATCCGGATTCCGATCAATTTTCGCTGTTCAGGTCTGCTTTTTCCGACCGTTAATTCCCGACATATCAATAAATTTTCTTTATCAAAAATCAATGGATTTAACCAAATTTCACGACAAGGATCATATCAATTGCGACGATTTCACGCAAGCCGATTTTTTTGATTATAAAGGGGATGACCTGTTTGAAGTAAAGGATTACTTTTGGGCTTACTTTCAAGATGCCATAGCCAAAAAGTACATGGTATACGGAAATCCGATCGGCAGTTCTCCGGCTGCCGAATTCAGGGTTTTCGATCGTTATTCGGGAAAGGAGCGCGACTTTTTGAATTTTTGTTCCTACAACTATTTGGGTTATTCCAATCGCCCCGAAGTGATCGAAGCGGTTCGGAAGGCTTTGGAGAAATACGGCACGGGAGCGGTATCGGCGCCTCTTTTGAGCGGATATTACGATCTGAGCAAGCAGTTGGAGGAAACGATTGCGGCATTTAAAAACAAGGAGGAAGCCGTTGTTTTCCCGACGGGTTACGGCGTGAATCTGGGCGTGCTTTCGTGTTTGCTCAAACCGGGCGATACGGCTGTGTTGGACATTCTGTCGCACGCTTCCATTTACGACGGTGCACGGCTTGCCGGAGCCGAGATAAAAGTTTTCGGCCACAACAATGCCGTTCATCTCGAAAAGATTTTGAAAAGTCTGAATAAAAAGCGGGTGATTGTCTGTATTGAAGGCGTTTACAGCATGGACGGCGATTTGGTGAATCTGCCCGAAATCGTGGAGGTGTGCAAGCGATACGGCGCCAAAATATTGCTGGACGAGGCGCACGCCACGCTGATATTCGGCGAAAAGGGCAGGGGAGTGGCCGAACATTTCGGGCTTGAAGATCAAATAGACCTTACCGTGGGCACGTTCAGCAAATCGTTCGGAGCTATCGGCGGTTTTGTGGCAGGCGACCGCAAGCTGATGACTTATTTGCGCGTGTTTGCGCGTTCGTATGTGTTTTCGTGCGCCATGGCGCCGCATACCGCAGCGGGTATTTTAAAGGTTTTGGAACTTTTCGAAAACGACAAATCCGATCGCGAAAGGCTCTTGAAGAATACACTTTACATGCAGGAAAAATTGAAAGAAACCGGCTTTGATATCGGCGATACGGCATCGCAAGTGATACCGATCATTGTCGGAAACGACCGGAAGTTACGGGAAATAGGCAAATCGATTTATGCGGAAGGTTTATACACGGGCGTCGTTACTTTTCCGGCCGTATCCAAAAAACGCACGCGGCTGCGGTTGTCCATGTCGTCGAACCATACACGGGAACAAATGGATAAATGTGTTACCATTTTGCAGAATGTTTTCGGTCAATTGAAGTGTTCGGATTGACTTCGTCAGCAGTGCTGTCTGTATCATTTGATCGATGGTACGATCGTATTTTTGGAAGTATTTGTGGCAAAAGTAATATGTTCCGTCATAGATGATTTCCGCTTTTCGGCAGGTAATAAGTTGTTCGTAAACGCTACCGACATTACTTTACACGGCAACGGCTCATAAGGAATGGTGTGCGCCAAAGTTTGTATCTCTTTCGAAGATATGCCGCCGACGGAAGAAACGCCTCCTGTGATTTCCGAATTGACGAGGGGAGACGAATGTACTGTTCCGTCCAAGACCATGGCAAGCGATTTTCCGACATTGTCGCGCGTCATTTTCGCCCATAATGCATGATATTCCGGTTTCAGCTTTACGGATAGATAAGCGTGCCCGGCGTATGCGTCTTCGGGCGCGGCCGATTGTATCATCGAGTTGTCGACCGGCTGCGGAATTTGCTTAACGGCAATGTATTCGTATACCGTGGCGGTGCCACTCGATTCGAATATATGCCACCTGAATCGAAGATCGTCGGGAAACATTCCGGCAATTTGGATGTGGCGGAACAGGATACCGATACTCAACGTGTCGTATTTCGAACAAAGGATGATGCCGGGATCGGTTTCGCGAACGGAGATCATTTCTTTTTTGAGAACGATTTCGGGATAATCGACTCTGTTCCCCGAAACGTCTTCCAAAGGAAGCATTTGTTTCATCCACGCCACTCTGTCGGGAAGCGACGAGAGTTGTTCGGCCAATTCGCCGCAGCCGTATGTTTCTTGTATTTGAAACCGACCGCGACAACGGAAAAGTTCGGGATCGATCGACGTCGAATCGCACGCTACCGTTATTTGCAGCGTATCCGATCGCCATGCGGTTTTCGGTTCATGTCCGCAATATGATCGGACTCGTTGCGACAAGATGTTTGCTGCCTTTTCGCGTATTTGCGGATCGTCGGAATCAAAAGTAACGGATACGGACAATTCTTTCGGTTTCGGAGAACAAGCCGTCAGCAAGGTTATTATCAGGAACAAAAGATTTTTCATCAGCCTTTGTGTTGATTCCGATTGTGTTTATGAAAATTTTATTTTATTCCTCCGTCCACTTATATATTTTGTCCGAACGGCGGATCGGTTGCGGCACGGGCATCGAAAACACTTCGCCTTTGACCGTTCGGTCGACGGATTTCAAGTCGACGCGAATTTCGGACACTTCCGTTTCGACGGCTCCGGTGGTCGGGCCGATGATCAAAATCCTGTCGCCGACGGAAAGCGTTCCCGATTGCATGAAAAATTCACCGACGCCGAGTTTCGAAAAATAGTTGTTGCACAGTGCGATATATTCTTTTCGTCGCGTTGCCTTCGAGCCGGAAGCGTCGTTCAATTCGGCGATGGTTTTTCCCAAATAATACCCGTCCCAAAATCCGCGATTGAACACCGTTTGCAATCTTTCCGTCCATCGTTTGATCTTCTCCGGCGTGTACGTTCCTTCGCAATACGCGTTCAATGCTTCGCCGTAGCATTCGCCGACTGTTTTTACGTATTCGGGCCCGCGGGCGCGCCCTTCGATTTTGAAAACCCGCACGCCGGCTTCGATCATCTTATCGAGAAACCCGACGGTACACAAATCTTTGGGCGATAGAATATAAGGAGCATCGACAGCCAATGCGCGGCCCGTTTCGTTGTCGGAAGCCGTGTAGGCGCGGCGGCATATCTGCACGCACCCGCCGCGATTGGCCGAACGGTTGTACTCGTGCAGGCTCAGATAACATTTTCCGGACACGGACATGCACAAAGCGCCGTGGCAGAACATTTCTATTTGTACCGGTTTGCCGGACGGCCCGACGATGTTGTTCGTTTCGATAAATTTTCGGATTTCCGCAACTTTTTCCAAATCCAATTCGCGAGCAAGCACCATCACATCGCAATATTGCGCAAAAAAGCGCACGGCTTCGCAATTGCCGATGTTCAATTGCGTGGAAGCGTGCACTTCGAGGCCGATTTGTCGTGCGTACAGAACTACGGCAAGGTCGGACGCAATGACGGCATCCACCCCGCAACGAAGCGCCGCGTCGGCTGCTTCGCGCATGGCCGGCATGTCGCTGTCGTACATCACGGTATTGAGCGTCAGATATGTTTTTACGCCTTTTTGCCGGCAGGTGTCGACGATTTCGGCCAGGTCGTTGAGCGTAAAATTTACCGACGATTGCGAACGCATGTTTAAATCGCTCACCCCGAAATATACGGCATCGCAACCGGTTTGCAATGCGGCGGCCAACGATTCGCGCGAACCCACGGGCAACATCAATTCGAGACGGCCCCTCCCTAACCCTCCCCCAATTGGGGAGGGAACCCCGCTATTGTCGGTACGGTGAAGTATGTCCATTTATAAATTCGTTTTTGTTTCGACCGGTTCTTTTTCCGGTTCCTTAAAAGATGCTCCTTCCCGCAAAGGAAAATTCGGAGATGAAATATTAAATTTCAGATACTTAATGGAAAAGCCTTTTGCCATGAACATCTTTTCGTAATATGTCCGAACTGACAAAATGTCATCTTCATATCCCGAACCGTATAAATCATCAGTACATTCGATTACGGATAAATCATTTAATTCGACCACTTTACATGTGTAATCGAAAAGACTTAGGCTGTCGGTTTTCAGATGAACGATTCCGTCGGGTTTCATGATGTTTTTATACGAATCGAGAAAACGCGCGGAAGTCAATCGCTTATTGGCGCGGCTTTGCTGCGGTTGCGGGTCGGGAAAAGTGATCCAGATTTCGGAAACCTCGCCCGAAGCGAAACATGAAACGATAAACTCGATGCGGGTACGCAGGAATGCCACGTTTGTCAGATTGTTTTGCAGGGCATCGGTAGCGCCTACCCATATACGCGAACCTTTGATATCCACGCCGATAAAATTCTTTTCGGGATACTTGCGGGCCAGCGCAACGGTATATTCGCCTTTTCCGCAGCCCAATTCGAGCACGATCGGCCGGTTGTTCCTGAAAATTTCTTCCGCCCAGCGGCCTTTCAACCGGAAGTCGGTACGGAAAACTTCTTCGAATGTCGGTTCTATCACATTCGGATAGACGGCCATGTCGGCGAAGCGCTTGAGTTTATTTTTTGCCATGCCGGTTTGGTTAACCTGTATTTTTCCGGCAAAAGTACATACTTTTATTTTAACCGTCGGGGCATTTAACTTTGTCGAAGGCTTTGCCGTTCAAATTGTCGCTTTTCCGTGCCGACCTATTGGGTTTTCAAAACCCGACAGGTCTTATAACGGAGCAAATCCAATCGGGTTTTCAAAAATCCGATAGGAGCTCACGCCGCTTAAAATAATTTGCGACAATTTGAAAACGCATTCGCCGACCGTAAGTTTTATTATCTTTGTGAATCGGTGTTAGGCGGTACTTCCGCGATCGATATTTTTTTGTTTAACCGATTAATCCGGTGCAAGATGAACTTCAACAGACGCGATTTTATAAAGGCTTCCGTTATCGGAGGCTTGGGATCGGCTTTCGTACGACCGACCGATGTTTTTGCATCGTCGGTCTATAATTCGCAAACGCTTTCGAAAGTTGCGCTCACTACGGGCGATCACAGGGCCGACTTGGTTTTTCGTGCGCTGCAACCGTTTTCGGCGCAAATCAAAAAAGGGATCGGCAATCGGCGGGTGATTCTTAAACCGAACAACGTGATGATCGACAGGCCGCTGTGTGCCACGCATGCGGATACGCTGGAAGGAATAATGGAATTTCTGAAATCGATCGGTATCACCAAAAACATCATCATTGCTGAATCGGCCGCCAACGGTTTAACCATGGAAGGGTTTGACAATTACGGTTATATGAAGCCTGCTTCGAAATATTCCGCAAAGCTTGTCGATTTGGACAGCCAACCGTTCGAGAAAAGGTATGTTTTTGACGAAAAGGATTTTAAGCCTCATCCGGTGCGGTTTTCTTCCTTGCTGTCGGATAAGGATTCTTATGTGATTTCGGTGGCGCGAATGAAAACGCACGACCGGGTTATGGCAACGTTGTCGTTGAAAAACATTGTTTTCGGAGCGCCCGTTAAAGATATCGGTTTTACTTGGGGCGCAAAACGCAAGCCGGGCACGGTGAACGATAAACCCATCGTTCACGGTAGCGGAATCAGGGCGACCAACTACAATCTGTTCGCTTTGGCGCAAACGCTTCATCCCGATTTAGCCGTCATTGACGGATTTGAGGGAATGGAAGGCAACGGACCCAACAACGGCACTCCCGTCGATCATCGCGTGTGCGTGGCGGGATTCGATTGGCTTGCAGTCGACAGGGTCGGCGTGGAACTGATGGGTATCGATTTTTCGAAGATCGCTTATCTGAATTACTGTGCCCAAGCCGGTTTGGGCGTTGCCGATCTTGACAAAATCGAGATCGTCGGCGAACGATTATCCGATCATATCAAAACCTATAAACTAAACGATAATATTGACAAACAGATTATTATATAACAAAGAGGAGCGGGTAGGGGAGAAGCGCCTAAAAACCGGAACCGCGATGCAAGCGCCGATCATTCGAAGAGCCGTCGCGGAAGATTGTCCGCGATTGTTGGAATTGATTCGCGAATTGGCGACTTATGAAAGAGCGCCCGACGAAGTAACCGTGTCGTTGGCGCACTTCGAAGAAAGCGGTTTCGGGCAGCATCCCGTATGGTGGGGTTTTGTGGCGGAAATCGACGGCGTTGTTGTCGGCTTTGCGATCTACTACATTCGTTACAGCACATGGAAAGGCCGACGAATGTATCTCGAAGATATTCTGATCACCGAAGAAATGCGCGGCAAGGGAATCGGCAGCCGGTTGTTCGATCGGCTTATCGAGGAGGCGCGCGAAAAGCAACTGAACGGAATCGTGTGGCAGGTATTGGAGTGGAACGAGCCGGCCATCAATTTTTATCGAAAATACAATGCAACATTCGATCCCGAATGGGTGAACGGTTGTTGCGAAATATGCGATAAATAAGAACCGGATTATTTTGAAGAGCTGTAAAATGTAAGGAACAAAATATCTCGAAATCTACTATTTCGAGATACATTCGTTTGTGTTTTTTTCGCAAACGGGAACTTTTACGGGTGTTTTTTTAAAAGGGTTTTTGCCAAGCAATTTATACACTATAAAAGAAACGACCAAACAGGTTATCATGTGTGAATTTTTATTAAAATTGTATTTTTATTTGCAATAACAATGCCAAACATCGTTGAAAAATAATTTTTCCGTCCCAAGTATTTGTCCGTTGGTCAAAAAGACGGACAATAATTCGGAAATTCGATACTTTTTCGGAAGAAATCAATCATAAAATCAAAACTCACTATATCATGAAAGAATTAATCGTAAAAAAGAGTTCGGCAACCGACAGCATGTCGCTGACTGAAATTTTCAAGCAACCGGAGTTTGCATCGTGGAATAATATCGATACCGTGAATTGGTCGGAATACGGCTATCGTCCGCAAGCGCAATTCCGCATGGCATACACCGACAAGGAATTCCTGCTGCATTACCGGGTGAAAGAAAAATACCTACGTGCGGCTGCGGCAGGCGATAACGATGCCGTTTGGAAAGATTCGTGCGTCGAATTTTTCATGACGCCCGCCGATGATGGTTTTTATTACAATTTCGAATTCAATTGCGTCGGGACATGCCTGTCGGCCGCGGGGAAATCGCGTCATAACCGCGAACCTCTTCCGATCGAAATCATTGCGCAGATACGTCGGGAATCGACTTTGGGACGCAACCCTTTCCGGGACGAACGCAAAGGCGACAAGGAGTGGGAATTGATGCTGGCCATACCATACACCTGCCTGTTCAAGCATCCCGGTTGGTCGCCCGCAGGGAAAAGCATTCGCGCCAATTTCTACAAGTGCGGCGACGAACTGAGCGAACCGCATTATCTGAGTTGGAATCCCATCGAAACGGAAAAGCCGGACTTTCATCGCCCCGAATTTTTCGGTACGGTGCGTTTCGAATCGTAATAGATCATGTCCTGAAAATAAACGTTAAACATTCATTGTCATCTTAATAAAGGAAAAAATGTAAAGTTCGAAACGCAGCCTGTAAAAAAAATAATCATTTTTTCGACATTTTACAGGAACTTTTTTTGCCGCTTTGTGTTATACTTTCGGAAATTAATGTAAAAGTAAATTCTAAAAATAAAAAATGTCATGAAAAATCTGATTGTCATATTTGTAGGAATGCTTGCTTTCATGGCAACATCCTGTGGACCGAGCTTTACTGTGGTAAGAAGTCAAGCTTACGATACGTCTGTTCTTACTCCGGGCAAAAAATTTGCATTTATCGAATCGGAAGGCAAATTACCGGTCGGATTACTCGAATCGGACTACCAAACGATCTGCAAAGCCATTGCCGACCAATTGGTTGCCCGAGGATTTAAACCCGATAAAAATGCCGATTTATTGTTGAAAATAGGGATTACCGAAGGTACCGAAGTCAGCACCAAAGACGCCATACCCGATTGGGCTCCTTATTGGGTCGGACCCACCGCATCGATGTATCGCAGTTATTACGATAACGCTCAAATCATCGACAATATCGCCACTAAGGGATATTTGCTGTTGGATATCATCGATACGGCCAACGATAAAGTGGTATACGACGCAGCCGTGAGCGGAGAAGTCGGAGACGGTAATTTGTTGAAAGATATTCGCACACCCGCTTCAATGAGTAAAGTTGCCGGTGGTTTGTTCAAAAAGTTTCCTGTGCCGGCTCCATCAACAAAAAAATGATGTATTCGTCAATTTTTGTTGTTAAAAGAAGTTAATGTTTGTTAAAGCGGACTTGAACGTCCGCTTTTTTTGTATATTGCATTCAATTTTATTGGTTGAATTAATTTGTTTTCAGCCTGTTAATAAAAAAGCTATCGATAGATTGATCGGCAAATTTCGAATAACTTTTCGGCCAACGAGATACTTATCAATAAAAAGTTTTATCAAATATTTCCGGTATGAACAATAATCATGTAAATCGTCGTAATTTTTTAAGGCTTTCGGCAACAGCCGGAGCAGCATTGGCAATAGCGCCCGTAAACATCCGAGCCGAAGAATCGGAGGCGGCAAAAAAGAAAATGCCTATGCGTACATTGGGCGCCCGAACGGGAATGAAAATCCCCGTTTTGAGCATGGGCGTGATGCGTGCGGACAATAATTCGGTGGTCAAAGCGGCCTATAATTCGGGAATCACTTTTTTCGATACGGCGCACGGCTACATGAACGGGCGGAATGAAGAGATGTTGGGCGATTTTTTTGCCGATAAATCTCGCGATTCGTATTATTTGGCCACCAAGGTCAAAGAAAACGCCGGAAACAATGCCGGCGAAAAATTTCTCGAGAAGTTTGAGATCAGCATGAAGCGTCTCAAAATGAGTTATGTGGATGTTCTTTATTATCATGCGATAGACAAGGTTGACGATGTAAATTGCGCTTCGGTGGTGGAAGCCATGATGAACCTGAAAAAAGCCGGACGGGCAAAATATCTCGGCATATCCACGCACAGCAACGAGCCGAATGTGATCAACGCCGCGGTGGATAACGGGAATTATGACGTCATCCTCACTTCCTACAATTTCAACCAGAAGCATCTGGCCGAACTGAATCCCGCCATCGAACGCGCCGCAAAAGCCGGCTTGGGCATTGTGGCGATGAAAACGATGGCCGGCGGATATTTAGATAAGAACAGGACGCAAAAGGTGAATACCAAAGCCGCGTTGAAATGGGCTTTGCAAAACCCGAACATCCATACAGCCATTCCGGGGTTCACATCGTTCGACATGCTGGAAGAATCGCTCGACTCGGCTTTGAACCTGAAAATGACCAAAGACGAGAAAAAATTCTTGGCAGTCGATATGAACACATTGTATTGTCAAGGATGTCGGGTTTGCGTTGACCAATGCCCCGCTCGCCTGCCGATACCCGAAATGATGCGCGCCTATATGTACAACTACGGGTACAAAAGCCCGGCGATGGCCAAAGACGTAATCACCGAATTGGCGTTGGCCGAAAACGTGTGCGGCAATTGTGCCGAATGTAAAGTGCAGTGTACCGCCGGATTCCGGGTAGCCGAAAAAGTGCGCGATATTACGCGCCTCCAAGCTATTCCGAAAGAATTTTTAGTATAAACGAAAAACTCTTTTACCCCTAAATCCCCTAAAGAGGACTTTCGCAAAGCGCTGTATACGAGGGTTCCCTTTAGGGATCAGGGGTAAAAATAGTGCATAGTATACTTTTCGGAGTGAACTCAATAAAACAGAACCAATCAATGAGAATCATTATCTTATTCATTACGTTTCTTTTCATGCAATACGCCGCGGCACAAACGCCGGCGGAGTTGAAAAACAAACTGCCGCAAGTGCCGGGATGGGAAATCGACCCGACAATTGAAACTTTCGATGCGAATAACCTGTTCGAACGGATCAACGGCGCTGCCGAAGGGTATTTGCTGTACGATTTCGAAGAGTTGACCGTTTTCGTGTACAACCAAAAAACGGGCGGAAACGACGCACCTTATATCACCATACAGGTGTATCGACATGCCGACCCCGACAACGCATTCGGCATATACGCCGCCGAACGTCCGTCGGAAAGCAACTTCATGCCGATAGGCGCCGAAGGCTATCGCGAAGGCTCCATGCTCAATTTCTTTGTCGATTGCCTCTATGTGAAGATCGAAAGCCCATCCTCGTCGGACGATGCGGTGCATACGATCGAAAAAATAGCCCGCGACTTCGGGAAAAACATCAACGCGCAAGCGGCATTTCCGACAAAGCTGCAAAGTTTCCCTGCGGAAAATAAACTGCCGCACACCGAGCAATATATTCCCAAAGAGTTTTTGGGTCACGAATTTCTGAAAAAAGCATTTACCGTCGATTACCAACTGTCGGGCAAGAAATACATGCTGTTTGTCATCGATGCGGGAACCGCCGACGATGCCAAAGCCCTGCTGACAAAATATTACCAATTTACCAAACAAACGTCGAAGCTCCGCGAAGGCCGGTTGACCATCAAAGACCGCTACAACGGCAATCTCGAATGTCAATGGAAGGGGCGATACGTTTGGGGCCTGATCAACGACGGCAAAGCCCCCGTAAAAGTCGACGATGTGCTGAAAGAAATAGGGAAGAAGTTGCCGTAAAAGCAAATATCAGACA
>JAVBRP010000143.1:0-8014 GCA_031547815.1 Bacteroidales bacterium
TACAAATCTTCGCGGAATCGTCCTTCGGCGCCGGCGCGAAGAAGATTTTCGTTGGATGCCGCAATGATTCGAATGTCGACCGCAATGGTTTTTGTCGAACCCACAGGCCGTATTTTCCGTTCCTGCAAGGCGCGCAACAATTGTATCTGCACTTCGTAAGGCAGATTGCCGATTTCGTCGAGAAAAACCGTTCCGCCGTCGGCTTGTTCAAAAACGCCTTTCTTGTCGGATATTGCCGAAGTGAACGAGCCTTTCAGGTGTCCGAACAGTTCGCTCGGGGCAAGTTCGTGCGACAGGCTTCCGCAATCGACCGCGATAAACGGCGCGTTTTTTCGCGTGCTCAGTTCGTGTATTCGCCGCGCCGCATACTCTTTTCCGGTGCCGCTTTCGCCGAATATCAACACCGACATGAGCGTCGGGGCCACCATTTTTATGTATCGGTCCATCTCGGCCGCAACCCGGCTTTTGCCGAGAACATTTTCGGACGCTGTCGCCGCCTTTTGAACCGGCGGCTTTTCGGAAACGGTTTCGCCGGCGAGCGCTTGTTCTATTTTTTGTTTCAGTACGGAAGGATTGACCGGCTTTTCGAGATAATCGACCGCACCGAGCTTGATGGCCGAAACGGCGCTTTGTATTTCCGCATATCCGGTCATCACGATCACGGGAACCGCTTTTTTCTGTTCCTTAATCCAAGCCAACAGCATAATGCCGTCGCCGTCGGGCAACCGAAGGTCTGCAAGAATAAGATTGAACGGGGTTTTCAGAATTTCTTTCTTGGCATGCTCGACTTTGGAACACAGAATAACTTCAAAGCCGTTTTTATTGAACCAGCTTTGCAACATCATCCCAAACGACGTGTCGTCTTCCACAATCAATATTCTGCGCGTCATTTTTTATTTTTTGCGTCAACAAAGATATGCATTTTTGGCGATTCATTCTTTTCTGCGGAGGAGGATGTGATCATTTATCTTCACTTAAAGAGTTGTAACCCGATGTTGTTTAGGTTGCTGCGAAACTACTGTCGTATTGTTAATTCTTATGCACAAGTTATAAACTTAAATCTAATTTTTTGATTTTTATTTTTTATAACGAAAAAATATTATCTTCGTATCATTATAAAACAATTATAATTTTTTATAACGCCGTGGATGATAACGTTGTAATCTCAAAAAATATCAAAGCTATTCGGGAAAAGCTAGGTTATACCCAAGTTTCCATTGCTAATTATTTGAATATTTCTCAAGCTGCATACAGTAAATATGAAAGTAATGAGAATGATATTCCGACATCGGTCATTGAAAAACTTGCTATTCTCTTTGGAGTAAATGAAGTTGATTTTTATGAGGAGAATCAAGCGCTTCAATTATCAAATGTTGTTTTTGCTTTTCGTGCCAGCGATATGCAAGATGGTGATTTGCAGTCTATTGCAAGATTCAAAAAAATTATACGTAATTATATAGACATGTCAGATGAGATTGATAAAAGAAGAAATAGACCTGAAGAACCTTGCCAATAAATTTCGTCGAGATAATCAGCTCAGCCTTTCGGAGCCGATACGATTGAAAAGTTTATTGCAAAAGAACAATATCCTGACAGTGTATCTTCCTCTGAATAATGCTTTTTCGGGTATGGCCGTTAAAATTTTCGACGGTCGAACGTCGCCTAAACGCTTTATGTTGGTTAATAGCGAACATGCTATCGGGAAGCAGCATTTCACCATTTGTCATGAATTATACCATTTATTTTTTCAAGAAGATTTCATTTTTTCAAAAAGCAATGCGGGTACATACAATAAACGAGAACCGGAAGAATTTAATGCCGATATATTTGCTTCGCACCTTCTGCTCCCCGAGATAGGGTTGGAGGAAATTATTCCGGGTAACGAACGAAGTAAGAATGGTATTTCATTAAAAACAATTCTCCATATCGAGCAGTTTTATGCATGTTCTCGTTCAGCGCTGCTTTATCGATTAAAAAAAGAACATAAAATAGATGCCGACAGATATGACGAATGGAGCAAAAATGTTCAAGTATCGGCCCTCAAACACGGGTATGACCTAAGCCTGTATCAATCAGGGAATGATAGGCTTATAATTGGCGACTATGGCATAAAAGCTTTTGAATTATTTGAAGAAGGGAGTATTTCGGAAAGTACATACCTTTCTTTTCTTGAAGATATCGGTATTAATCTTGAAGATTTAGAAAGATATGGGCAAAAAGCAGAATAGAATCATACTTCTCGATGCAGACGTCATATCTCATTTCATTGTCACCAATGAAATTTTACACCTGAAAACCATCCTCACCCCGCATGAACTTGTTATCTTGGATACTGTTTATCATGAAGCGACAAAATTACCCAAAAGAAAAATAATTGTTGATAATTGGATCGGGGGTTCTAAAATATCCGTTTTACCTTTTCCGGCAAACGGTGATATCAGAAAAGAATATTTCAGCATCAAGAAAGCAAATCCGCTGATAGGTGAAGGTGAACGCGCTTGCATGGCTGTTGCAAAATATGACAAGAATATAATAGCGAGCAGTAATTTTAGAGACATTATACCTTATTGTAAAGCAAATTCCATTGATTTCTTAGGAACATTGGACATTTTGATTTTAGCTTTGGAAAAAGGAATTTTTGATGAACAAAGGTGTAATCATTTTATCATCAACGCTCGTAACATCAATCATGCTCGGTTCCCTTTATATGTAAATAATATAGGGGATTATATTCCCGGCAACCTGAATTTTATGAAATAGCATAGCGGCATAGATATCAAAGCCGACGTGAAGCGTATTTTTCGTATTTTTGCGGCTTATCCCTTTAAAGATATTTCTGTATGAAAAAATATCCACTTGCCGCATTCGGCTTATTGCTTGTATTGGTTGCCGTTTTCGGTTTTTGTGCCTCGTCATCGTCCGAAAAAGCCGAAGAAGCCGAGAAAGAGAGTGTGCCGTTGCGCCACATGATAAGTTCTCCCTTTATTCCCGAAAAGGTGGAGTTTGCCGGCGAGCCGATGCCGCTCGAACTTTTCGATATTCGCGAAAGTCTCGAACGCGAATTGATTGTGAACATGAACTTTCATTCCAACACATTGCAATATCTCAAACGCATCACACGTTATTTCCCGATGATTGAGCCGATATTGGAAGCAAACGGAATCCCCGACGATTTTAAGTATCTTTCGTTGATCGAAAGCGATTTCATGAACAAGGTTTCGCCCAAAGGCGCCACAGGTTTTTGGCAATTCATGAAAGGCGCGGCTGCCGACTACGGCTTGGAGGTGAATGCCGAAGTGGACGAGCGCTATCATATCGAGAAATCGACCATGGCCGCATGCAAGTATTTGAAAGAAGCGTACAAGATTTTCGGCAATTGGACCATGGCTGCGGCATCCTACAACATGGGGAAAGGCGGTTTGAGCAAACAGGTGAAACGGCAGCAGTGCGACTATTATTATGATCTGCTGCTCAACGAGGAAACCATGAGATACCTGTTCCGCATTTCGGCGGTAAAGTTGATTTTGAACAATCCGGAAAAATATGGTTTTGAAGTCCCGGAAAACGAAAAATATTCGGTAATCCCTTACACCGAAACGGAAGTGAAAACGGCTGTGACCGATTGGGCGGATTTTGCTTTCAAAAACCACACCAATTACAAGATGCTGAAATATCTCAATCCCTGGTTACGTGATGTCAAATTGACCAATGCGGCGCGCAAAACATATAATATAAAAATTCCGGCCGAAGGGTTTCGCGGCGATTCCCGTCATCGGATCGATGAAAAGAAAGCCGAAAAAATAGAAGAAGAGAGCGAAAAAAGTAAGTTGGACGACATAACGCAGTAGAAATAAACGTCATTGCGAGCGATAGCGAAGCAATCTTTTTGATTTTCATGAGATTGCTTCGCTATCGCTCGCAATGACGCGTCTTGAACTAAAATTCTACAATTTTTTCAAAGCATTGATCAATGCTTCGTTCTCCGCGGGAGTGCCTACCGTAACTCTCAGGCAATTTCCGCAAAGGGATACGGAGTTACGATTGCGGACAATAATTCCGTCTTTTACCAATTCGCGGTAAAAAGCATTGGCGTCGGGCACTTTGATAAGAATAAAATTGGCGTCGGAAGGGTAAATCTTTTCCACCCGGGCTATTCCCGATAACTGTTCCTGCAATCGGCCGCGTTCGCGCAACAGAATTTTCACCCGATCGGCAACTTTGCCGGCTTCGTCCAACAGTTTCAAAGCATAATCCTGTGTCAGTCGGCTGACGTTATACGGATATTTCACCTTGCTGAGCACGGCGACGATTTCCGGCGCGGCAAATGCCATTCCGAGACGAACGGCCGCACTTCCCCACGCTTTCGAAAAGGTTTGAAGAATGATCAGATTGGAGTATCGGTTCAGTTCGCTAAGCATCGACGGGTGAGACGAAAAATCGATGTACGCCTCGTCCAAAATCACGGGGCCGCCGAAGTTTTCGACAACTCGAACAATGTCGTCGCGGTTTAAACTGTTACCCGACGGATTGTTGGGAGAACAGAGAAAAATCAGTTTGGTGTTCTCGTCCGTTGCATGAAGCAGATCGTCGGGCGAAAAATGGAAATTTTCGCCGAGCAATACCTTGCGGTAAGCCACATTATTAATATCGGCCGCCACTTGGTACATGCCGTACGTGGGATCGATGGCAACCGCGTTGTCGACGCCCGGCTCGCAAAATACACGGAATACCAGATCGATCGGTTCGTCGCTGCCGTTGCCGAGAAATATCTGTTCCGTCGCAACGCCTTTCAATGCCGCAATCTTCTCTTTTACTTTCCGCTGGTGCGGATCGGGATAACGGTTGTACGGCGGGTTATACGGATTTTCGTTGGCATCGAGATATACGGATGCTTCGCCCGTAAATTCGTCGCGAGCGGACGAATACGGCTTCAATTTCAAAATATTGGGGCGGATGTATCGATTCAAATCCATAACATCGCGGTTTTAATCTTCATCTTCTCCGGTTGCGTTGGCTACGTATCCTTTCATGATGCCGCGTTTGGAGTTGCGCACGAAATTAACCACATTGTCGCGTTCCTCGCTTTGCGGAAAATTTTCTTCGATGTATTTGATCGCTTCGCTGTTGTTCAACCCTTTTTGATAGAGTGCGCGATAGATGTCCTGCAATTCCCAAATTTTTTCGTTGCTGAATCCGCGGCGACGCAAGCCTATCGAATTGATCCCGACGAACGACAGCGGATCGCGGGCCGCTTTCACGAACGGTGGCACGTCTTTGCGCACTTTCGAGGCTCCGCCGATCATCACGTGGGCGCCTATCCTCACGAATTGATGCACCATGGTTCCTCCGGCAAGGATCGCCCAATCGTCCACTTCCACCTCGCCGGCCAATCCGGAATGACTCACGATCACGCAATTGTTGCCGATACGCACGTCGTGTGCAAGATGCGAATAAGCCATGATCAGGCAATTGTTGCCTACGATCGTCATATTTTTCGCCTTGGTGCCGCGATTGACGGTAACGCATTCGCGAATGGTGGTATTGTCGCCTATTTCGACGGTTGTATATTCTCCTTCGAACTTCAAATCCTGCGGGATTCCGGCAATGACCGCCCCGGGGAATATCTTGCAATTCTTACCGATGCGGGAGCCGTCCATAATCACGGCGTTTGACATCACCCAAGTTCCGTCGCCGATAACCACATCTCCGGCAATGTTAACAAAAGGTTCGATTACAACATTTTCGCCGATACGGGCGTCGGGGTGAACACATGCTAATTGATGTATCATGATCATTTTGTCTTTTTGTCACTTATGTTTATATCCACAGCAACTTAACGCCTATGCCTTAAATTTGTTATGTGGTCGCTCAACAATTTATTTTTCCGTTTTCACGATTTGTGCGGTCAATTCGGCCTCGGTAGTCAATGTTTCGCCCACGTAAGCCTGAGCCATCATGGTAGCGATTCCGCGACGGATTTCTCCGACCAGTTCGAGGCGGAAGATCAATGTATCGCCCGGCACTACCGGTTTCCTGAATTTCACCTTGTCGATTTTCAGGAAAAAAGTCAAATAATTTTCGGGGTCGGGCACCGTTCCCAACACAAGTATTCCGCCGGTCTGCGCCATGGCTTCGACAATCAGCACACCCGGCATTACCGCTTGCGCGGGAAAATGTCCCGTAAAGAACGGCTCGTTCATGCTGACGTTTTTCACGCCGATCACCGTAGTTTCGTTCATGCTGATAATTTTGTCGATCAACAGGAACGGCGGGCGATGCGGCAATATTTTCTTGATTTGCTCGATGTTATAAACCGGAGGCTCGTTGGGATTATATTTCGGGATCAACGCCTTGGCCATCTCTTTTTTGATGATTTGGCGAAGCAGCCGCGCCATTTGGTTGTTGGCGGCATGTCCGGGGCGGGTGGCAACGATTCTCCCTTTGATCTGTTTTCCCACCAAAGCAAAATCGCCGATGAGGTCGAGCAGTTTGTGGCGCGCCGGCTCGTTGCCGAAACGCAACTCCAAATTGTTGAGAATACCTTCGGGTTTTACCTGAATTTTCGGCATGTTGAACAATCCCGCCAAACGGTCGAGTTCGGGTTGCCCGACGGGTTTATCTACAATAACGATGGCGTTATCCAAATCGCCGCCTTTGATCAGATTGTGCTGCAACAAAGGCTCCAACTCGTGCAAAAAAACAAACGTGCGGCAAGGCCCGATTTCCGTTTCGAATTCCTCCATGTTGGTCAGCATCGCATATTGATGCCCCAACGTGCGCGAATTGTAATCGATCATCACATCGATGCTGAAATGATCGTCGGGATAAATGGCGATCTCCACGCCGCGCGCCTTATCGGCGTAAACGATGCGTTCCTTTATTTCGAAATATTTGCGGACGGCGTCCAGTTCGATGATTCCCGCTTCTTTGATCAATTTGATAAAAGGCCCCGAGCTTCCGTCCATGATCGGCATTTCCGGCCCGTTGACTTCAATCAATGCATTGTCGACGCTCATTCCCCACAGGGCGGCCAAAACATGTTCGATGGTGCTCACCCTGACCCCGTTTTCCTCGATGGTAGTGCCTCGCGACGTATCCGTAACATTTTCGGCAATAGCCGAGATCACCGGTTGCCCTTCCAAATCGAGCCGTTTGAACTTGTAGCCGTGGTTGTTGGATGCGGGACGAAGCGTCAATTCCACTTCGACTCCGGTGTGCAGTCCTTTGCCTTTGATCGACACGGGTTTTTGGAGCGTCTGTTGTTTTACCAGCATTGTATATCTTGATTTTAAAAACTTTCGGCTTTATAAATGAGACGAAAACTATCTGAACTTTGGCGTCAAAAATTTTGCAATGATAGGAATTTTTCGGCAAATCCGTTCATCCGTATCCTATTTGTCTAATATCTGTCGGATAAACAATCTGTTACGATGGGAGAAGCCCCTGCAAATCCATCCGGCAATGTTCGATTTCGCCCAGAAACATGCGCGGAACTTCTCCTCCGGGATATATTTCACGCGCTTTTTCTTGTGACAAAAGAATTTGTATTTCCTTCGACAGAATCAACTCGAGGTTGAAAACTTTCCGGCATTCCAACAACAAACGAGCTTGCGGATAATATATATTTCCCGAAGCGGTTTCCCGAGGTTCGAACTTTTTGCCGGAAGCGCCCGGCTTGGCGCCGAAATAATCGAGAATATCTCGATGCTCCTGCGGGAAATAGCACAGCGTGAAATATTCGTTTTTATCGATAAACCGCAGCACGTGTTTCTGCGGACGAACGAAACAAACGGCTATGGGTTTAAAAGTCAGCTCCAAAGCAAAACGACAACTGACCACCGACGAATTGTACAGATTGATATTGCCCACGCTTAAAAGCGCCGCATTATCACCGGTCAACCTGTCAAGGTAATTGCGCAAAAACTCCGCAGGAATTTCTTTAAACAACTGAGACATATATTGTAACAACCCGATTCAATAAATACATCATATTTGTCGGAGGCAAAATTAATAT
>JAVBRP010000256.1:0-4580 GCA_031547815.1 Bacteroidales bacterium
CGCGTCGCCGTGGGCGGATACTACAGATACGCCTCCGGCGTAAAGCTCAACTACGAAACGGGAGGCGATCCCATTCTGCCGAAAAATATTCTCCGTAATTTTTCGGTGGGCGTAAAATTGAAGTTCGGAAAATTTCAGTGAACTTTCTCACGATATCAAAAAGCGTCGTTATTCTCTGCAATAACGGCGCTTTTGGCTTTCGTGCGATTTTGAAATACAAAGCCGGGATTATCGGATGAAGGGCAAAAGTATGTTGGTGATATTATGAAAAATAAAGAATTTCTCGCCGACATGCTTTTGCGCTTGATCCCGGATTTTCACAGAAAAATAAAAATCTGCGCAACCTGCGGGAAAATGGGGATGTTATTCTTTAGGGAAAAATAACGACTCGCAGGTTTGTTTTGTTCTATTCCAACGGGTTGCTTACGGTGGGTAACTTTGTCGTGTTTTGCAAATTCCGGATTTCGATGTCCGCTTCCTCAACGACCATCGCATCGGGGCAGATGACGGACACCGGCGCCCCTCCGGCAATCATGTTCAGCACGGTGCTGCCGGACGAAACGCCGAGCGATCGTTTCAAGCGGCTCAGCCCGATGCGCGAAACGACGCCCGCACGCATCAATTGCTCGCTGCCGTCGGATACCGACACTTTGTACAGCGAAGAATAGCGCCCCGCAGGCAAACACCGAACGATGTAGGCATAATCCAGCCCCTCGTCCTTTGCAGCCGCCAACAATCGTGCTTTCAGCGTGTCGCGCGAAAGGCCGTTCGAACACGAAATCGACAGAACGCCCGGCGACACGGTCGTTGAAATGCCTTGCGGGCGATAGGTATAAATGCGGTTTCCGGTCGGCGTTTTGATCTTTTTCGTCGGTACGCGGTCGCACAGCAACGTGCGCAGCATCCCGTTCTCTACCAGCAACAATTCGTCGGCGGGAGTGACGCCTTCGGCATCGGTTTCGTACGAACCGATCAACGTCTGCCCGTTGTATGTTTTCAGATGCGGCGTGCTTTTGATCGTGATGTCCGACGACAGAATTCTCCGGTTCAACCGATCTTCCATGAGCTTTTGTATGCCGCCGCTTTTCAACGGAGTGCGGTAGGCAACCAATCCGACGCGGGCCGACAGCAGTTCCGACGACATTTCCGAAGCGACAACCGCGCCGTCCAGCATGATCGGGCCGGTGTAGCTTTCTTCGATCTTGGGAGCCTGCGCTGCGGCAATCATGTTCTCGGCCATGGCTTCGATATCTCTGATGATCGAAGCCGTGTTCGGCATATCCGCGTCCGACAGGCCGTAATATGCCAACCGATCGCTTATCTCTTCGCCGTCTTCCGATTTCGTATACGCATTCACCGCTATCGCTATCAGCACCGACGAATGCCGCAATTTTGTTCCTTCGGAATTGACGCCGAAAATGTCGCCCGAATATATTTCGATACCGACATCCGATCCGTAAATTTTCGGATATTTGAGGAATACTGCCGAACAGTCGCGGGCCGTGCTCTCCCACCGTTTTTTGTCGTACGTTATTTCTTTGCGTTCGGCGAAATATTCGACAGCGGGCAGGCGTGTGAAATCGGGGAGTTCGAGCACTTCGGCGGGCAAATTCAATTGCTTGATCGAAGCCGTTTTGTCGCCATACTCTTCGATCGCCGATTTGTATGCGTTGTCGGAAAGCAACCACAAGCGTCGCCGGATTTCGTCGCAGTCTTCATCCACCGGCGCCATATCGCCGCGACTGCCCGAACGATAATCGGAATTGGACAGGTTGATGTCGGCCGATTGATAATTGCCGACCAACACCTGCACCGACAGGCTTCCGGTGGGGAACTCGTTCACGCCGGTGAGCGCGCCTCCCGTGGCTTGCACCTGAAAAAGTTTGCCTTCCTGCAAAGCATATTGAATAAAAAACGGTTTTTCACGACCCGGAATATGCAGTCCGTTAAGGTTACGCTGCAATTCGTCGTTCATGGCTTTGTATACCGACGTGTTCCGATCTTGTGCCGCGACCGAAAACAGCGTCAAGCATAAAAGCAATAATGCGGTGGTTATACGATGGTGATGCAATGGATATACTGTTGTTATACTATTGTTATACTATTGTTATACGGTGGTTATACGGTGGTTATGTACTAAATTCTTCATTCTTACCTCTTACCTTTTACCTCTTACCTTACCGGTACAGGTGCAAACTTCCTCCGTATGTTCCGGGCCCTTCTTTTTTATTATATTGTATCCCATCCCAGCCGGTTGCGGTGATGACATAAAAATAAACTCCTTCGGCAGCGTCCTTGCCCGTGTTTTGAATGCGGCCGTCCCATCCCTGCCAATTGCGGAGATCGCCGCCTTTGTAGTGATAGATGCGTTTTCCCGCGCGCGTGTAAATCGAAATCTCGAAATCGCGGAGGGAGACGTTATAGGGTTTGAAATAATCGTTCACATTGTCGCCGTTGGGCGTAAAGACGTTGGCTGCCGCCAAATCTGACGGATCGACGGTGATCTGCGTGCGCACCGAATCGGTACATCCCAGCCCGCTTTTCACAAACAAAACGACTATATACGCGGTTTTCTTGGGCGTGTAGTAGGTGTGCTTGACGGTGTCGGGCGGCAACTTCTCCAAATTGTACGCCGCGCTGTCGCCGTCGCCGAAACGCCACAAATATTCGGTTGCGTTGACCGATTGGTCGGTAAACTTCACCGGAACGGGCGCCGACTTGGGATCGACCTCGGGCAATATCGCCGTCATGGCTGCTTTCGGAATGATTGTTTCGTAATAAATATCGTCCTTTCGTTCCACACCGAACATATCGTCGCCTTTGAAAGTAAAGCGCGTGTCTTCGTAAGGCGGAGAATAGTCCCGAAAATACTGCACATTATTCTGTTCGTTGAGAAATGTCGTTGACTCAGCGGCGCTTCCGCGTTTTATCGTGAACGAAAGTTTGTTGGTCAACGTTCCTTCACGCGACGGGTTGTTCGGATCGAAATAAGCGAATACTGATTGCTTCGTCGGTACAGCGGGATCGAGACGAAAATCGGTGTAACCGCAATGTTTGTATGCAAATATCACGTCGCCGCTATTGTCTTTGAACAATTTGAAGTCGAATCCCGGGTTCATATACAGCCACGCAACGAACGAATCGGTCGGAGAAGAGGCGGCAACGGGTTGTACGGTCACTTTGTAGCCGCCCTGATCCAAATTATCGGCGGATGTACTGAAACCCTGCTCCGTTTTGAACGCCGAACTCGCGAAATCTTTGGCGCCATAAGCGGAAAAATACCATTTGAAAATACATTCCACGGGATCGGCCGTAACCGTGAGCCGGCCTTTCGGTTCGGATTTTATTTCGGTAACCGGATTCGGCAAATTGTCGGAAGCAACGGTTACGGTATAAGTCTCGTCCTCGTTTCTCGCCGCGCTCACCGTGCAGGAGATCGTTTTGGTCGGCGCGTAAGGATTCGCGATCGTGATTCGATAATCGCCCGCTTCGAGGGTTTCCGTACCGACGGCTGCACCTGTGGCTGCCTTGTAAAAATCGAAAGCCGAAGTTTCCGGGTTTTTCCGCGTCCAAGTGATCGTCGAAGGCGGCCGATACACCAGCGAAAGATTGCCTTTTTTCGGCTGAGGCGTTTGGTTGAAAACAAAAATTGTATCGCGAGTTTGTCGATCGTTGGTATAAAATGTCACGGCGCTGCCGTCGGCGTTGCGAGCGGTCAATTGTCCCAAAACCCGATAAGTCGGGCCGCAACACAACAACAAACCGATGCACAACAAACGAAAAGCGCCTACCGAAATTTTCATTAAACAACGAATAAGTTCTCCGACAAACAAATTAAAACTACAAATGTATATTTTTATTCGGAATCGAAGAAACCGGACGATTGAACCCGGACGCAAATTTTGGAAGCGCATGTTTCAACGTTGCCGATTAATCGTATCTTTGCAAGAATGAACGATATTTATCCGGTTTTATTTTATGGGTAAAAATTCGATGTCGTCCGGTTAAGGAATTAAGACAAAATAATTTATTCATTTGCCGGGATTACCGGGATTTACAAGATGTAAAAATCCCGGTAATCCCGGCTAAAAAAGATGAGGATTTTATTTTATCATTGTCCCTCAGGAACGTGTTCAAAATAAAATTCCCGTTCTTAATGAGTATGCCCGTCAGGACATAAACAATTGTCAAATTTCACATCACCGACTTTTGCGCTTGATCCGAAATAGTATTTCCCCGCAGGGAAATGAATATGCACATCGGGGAAATGATATTTCCCCGCAGGGAAATGAGTAAGTACATCGGGGAAATAGTATTTCCCCGCAGGGAAATGAATAAGTACATCGGGGAAATGATATTTCCCCGCAGGGAAATGAGTAAGTACATCGGGAAAATAGTATTTCCCCGCAGGGAAATGATCAAGTACATCAGGGAAATGATATTTCCCCGCAGGGAAATGATCAAGTACATCGGGGAAATGGTATTTCCCCGCAGGGAAATGAATAAATACATCAGGGAAATGATAACCCCGCGATAATCGGAATATACAACGTGCAATAATAAGTTTAAATGTTCTGCAA
>JAVBRP010000054.1:0-4062 GCA_031547815.1 Bacteroidales bacterium
ATGCAGAAAATCGCCTTTCTTTACGGAATAGTTAACGGCGGTCATGCCTTGGCGGTTCTCGGGAAGAACGGACTCCTTGCTTTTCCGCGCCGATATGATATTGTTTTCCGCTTCCAGAAAAGCAATTGCCTTTTCTTTCGGCAAAACCAAAATCATCGGTTGCGCCGATTCGGGAATCTCGCCCGACCGATAACAGGGATTAAGCCGCCGCACGGCGCTCTCATCCAACCCTGTTTTCTTTGCGACGACAGCCAAACTGATCCGATGCCGCACATGCAACGTATCCAGATCATAAAAAGACCGATCGCAAGGAACCGCTTTGAGTTGATGGTCGCCGGAATGCCGGAAAACGTAATTCATGGCGATGAATGCCGGCACGTAATTGCGCATCGCTTCGGTAAGGTAAGGATACAGACCCCAGAAATCCGTTTTCCCGCCGCTTCGGGCAATCGCCTTGCTTAGTTCGCCCGGGCCGCCGTTGTATGCCGCCAACGCCAAGTTCCAATCGCCGAAAGTACGGTACAGATATTTCAAGTACCGACACGCGGCATCCGTCGATTTATGCACATCGCTGCGTTCGTCCACGTATGATGTCACTTGCAGATCGAACATTTGCGCGGTGTGATACAAAAATTGCCACAATCCGATGGCGTCGGACGGTGAACGGGCCAGCGGATCAAGCCCCGACTCCACCACAGCCAAATATTTCAATTCCAAAGGCAGGTCGTAACGCGAGAGATATTCCTCGAAAACGGGGAAATAAAGATCGGCCAACCCGATAAATTGCTCCACTTGCGCGCGCCGTTCGAGCGTAAAAATGTCGATGTAGCGACGAACATATTGATTATAACCCAGATCGAGCGGAGTGGTTTTGTTGAGTTCGGTAATGTGGTATTCGTAAACCAAATCGGGAAATTGCGGAAACGCCTCTCCGGAATTCGGCTTGGGCGGATCACCTGCCGAAATAACGAACCCGGTTGGAACACAAAAATTTAATATCGTAATTATGAGAAATTTCACTTGCATTTCCGATTGATTTTTCAAAATCCAAACCTACAAGTTTTTTATCAAATTCGGAGCATATTTTCCGGATTTGAGGCAATAATTTCTTGCAACAATTTTTCAATAAATGTAAGTATGCGCCGGAACAACTTCGGCTTTCATTCCCGCCTTTTCGAAAAAATCGGTTTGCGATAAAGTAACGATGGTGCCTTTTTCCAACCCGAATGTTTCCATTGCTTCGAATAAGCCCGACAATTCCCGATCCAAGTTGTCGTGATCCAATTGCAGACATACCTGAACGGCTTCGGAAACGGCGCCTTTGTCGAAAACGAGAAAATCGCATTCGCCTTTTTTTGCGTAATAACAGATTTCTTTTGTCCGTCGCCTCAACGACAAATAAATCAAATTTTCCAGCTTATGACCCTCATCCTTCTTGAATTTGGGCGTATTCATTTCCACCAATCCCGTATCGATGGCATAGACTTTTTTTGGGTTCACGCTTTGTTTCTTCACGGAATAGTCGAAAAGAGGGATGAAACCGAAAAGATAGCTTTGTTCCAGGAAAGAAAAATACTCCAAAATGGTTGTTGCCGAAGAAATTCCGAAAACATCCTTCAATTTGTTACCCGAAACTCTATTTCCGACATTGGATATCAAATACAGGGCGAGGCGCTGCAACGCTTTTGTATCCCGTATTCCGTAACGCACGGCAATATCGCGTATCAGAATATCGTCCAAAATGGATGTCATGATTTCATCATCCCTTGTTTTCAGATATTCCGGGAAACCGCCTTCTTTCATATACGACAAGAGCGACTCTTCGCCCGGCGATACTTGCCTGAATCGACAATACTCGTTGTACGAGAACGGAAACAATTCCCGGGTAATGTGTCGTCCCGTCAGACTTGTACCCAACTCCCTGCTCAAAAGAGATGCGTTGGAACCGGTAACGATGACGCGATAGTTTTCATCCAATTTTTGACGAACGTAACGTTCCCATCCTTTGATAATCTGTATTTCGTCGAACATCAACACATTAGCTTTTTGCCTTTTGATAATTTCGTCCAATTTGATGAAATCCGACAATTCGAAATCGTACAAGCGACTGTCATCAAAGTTAAGATACAGCGTATTTTCGTTTTGTTCGTGGAGCAATTGGTGCAACATGGTACTCTTGCCGCATCGCCGGATACCGGAAACAATAAATGCATGTGACTTGCCGGTCGGTATATTTTTCAATTGTTCGCGCAACAAACCGTTTTCCCGTTCGAGAATATTTGTTCGTTGTTCGGTGACTATTTCATTGATAAAATCAGCCTGTATCATAATAATCCGAATTATTTGGAAACACAAAGATATTAATTTCCGGTTATACCGGATACTTATTTTCATTACTAACGGAAACTATTTTTCATTACTGCCGAATAATCAATGGAATATTCTATAATTTACTTATATTTAATTAGATAGACTGAATATGCGTATTGTTTCCATTATAAATGAAAGATAGTTTCCGGTATCATTGATAAATTCGCATATCCCGATATATACCTATTTGTTCCGAAAAGACTAATGCCGCGACGGTACTACCGGCAAGATGTCGCCGCTACGCGGCTCGGAATCGGTTGACGCATTCACTACCCGGGATTAGCATCCCGGGCTACAAAGATGTCGTCACTACGTGACTTTCGTCGGCATTATAGAACTGTCTCATCTACTGCAAGATATTGAAATGTCACGTAGTGACGGCATCTTTGTAAACGGGGGTGGATAACCCTCCGGAACCCGAATACACCGATCCGACCTGAGCCGCATAGCGGCGACACCTTATTGAAAATAACGATTTTTGCCGGTAACATGACTTTCGGGTTTTACGGGTATCACAAATCATTAGGTAAATATTGGGATGTTCGTATTGATAAATGTATGATAAATTATGCATATTGTTCATAATTAATGTATTATGAAGTTGAATGGATAGTTTCCAATAGAAATGTAAATTAATTCCCATTTTTATTGGAAACTATCTTTCATTATAAATGAAAATTATAGATAAACTTTGATATTTAGCAAGAAAAAAAACAAGCAATAGTCTAATAAAACAAACTCGGATTGGCCGCTATGTTAAAATACGGCGTCGGCTTACGGATTTTTTGTTCGGGCCGGTACAAGTACATCTCGTTGTCGGTGTCGAGCATCGGGACGGACGCGCTTGTCGACCGTTTCACCCAACCGGCCGGCAGGAAAGCCAGATCGTGAATGAACTTATTTTGGACCGCATTCCGTATTTGTTCAGCATCGATGCCCGCGCCTGCTTGAATATTTTGTCCGTAACCCAAATCCTGCTGCATTTGCAGGCATAAAATACCGTGCGAATATTGCCCGAAACGACCTTGTTTCCTGTACCCTCTGCGCGACGGGTAGTTTCTGTCCGAAACTTTATCCCCCGTCGCACCTGTCCATAAAATGACGCTGAGGCCGAATATTGTTGATTCTTGACGATATTGAACGGTTGCCGCTGCCGTTCGAAATCGATCCTTATTATCGCCGAATAAATCATTTTCGGTGATTACGGTAATTTTATTCAGCTGAATTGCGAATGAACCTGTTCGTTGACTTGTTTCTATGCCGTCGCAATAAAAATTATAAGAATATGCAAAAGCGTATCGCCGCCCGGTTTGATTGGAAACATTGGTGATGAACGGGTTATTGATGTCGGCGCGCTTTCCCCATCCTGCCGACAATCCGCCGTAACCGTCGAATTCCCAATATTTTTCGGGCGGGCCTAAGTTCTTGAAGTTGTAATAAACCCGTAATCCGGAATTCAGCTGCATAAAGTCATAACGCACCCACGCGCCGACAAAAACTCCCGCGCGATCGGTTTTGTTGCCGAGGTAAACGGTAAGACCGACCGTAGCGCCCGCATCCCAATCGCCTGCCTGCACCGGCAAAATCGAGAACCGAAAAATGATGATTATCAGGCATGATAATAATCTGCCGGAGCATAATAAGCGATTTTTGATGCATAACACTTCGTTCATTTTGAAGTTTTCCGAGAAT
>JAVBRP010000206.1:0-5094 GCA_031547815.1 Bacteroidales bacterium
GCGATCTTGGCCAAGAACTTGTTGTACGACACGCCCGCCGATGCCGTCAGTTGCGTTTCCTCCTTGATCCGCTGTTTGATGTCCAACGCCGCGCGGGTTGCCGAAGCAATGCCCTTTTTGTTTTCGGTCACATCCAAAAACGCTTCGTCCAACGACAACGGCTCGATCAAATCGGTATACTCGTGAAAAATGCTGCGGATTTGTTGCGACACCGCCTCATACACCCTGAACCGGTGCGGCTGAAATATCAATTGCGGGCATTTGCGCTGCGCCACCAGCGAAGGCATGGCCGAATGCACGCCGAACCTGCGCGCCTCATAGCTTGCAGCCGCCACCACGCCGCGAGGCACGGCGCGCCCCACGACTACCGGTTTGCCGCGCAGCTCGGGGAAATCGCGTTGCTCGATCGACGCATAAAAAGCATCCATATCCACGTGTATGATCTTGCGAACATCCATCGCGCAAAAATAATGTTTATAACGTTTCGAAAATCAGTCGTGCAAAGTATCGTTTTTCCGTGCGATGTCGGCAGCAGGAACCATTGCGGTGTCATAAATATAGGGATCGTTGTGTCGTATACGTTTCGGTTGGCATATTTCAAGAAGCTGCTCAAAAAGTCCGTTTTCGACATTTTGAACAGCCTCTTGTCAAACTTCCGGATTTTTATCACTGTATAAAAATCGCGCTTCGGCTTTGCATCGATCAGTCGATCCAAAACTCGCCAACCTCTTTCATCGGATGCCGGGAGGTTGAAAAATATTGCCGTCCCGACGAAATCGGGTCAATATCATACCCTCCCATTCTCACGCTTTCTTCGATAGCCTTGTTCTGCGAAAAGTAAATTTTTTGTTCCTTCCTCAAGAACCGGGTGGAAAATCTGATTCTTTTGTCGGGCACATTACTCCGAAAATCATGGCTACCGTACAATAAATCGGCTTTCATGGGACATGATTTTAGGTTTAACTTAAAAAATAACACACACGTAAAAGTACAAAAATAAAATGCGAAATCCAAATAAAATCGGGGTTAATTTTCGGATTTTATCACTCCTTTATTAATTCGTTATCCGACAATCATTTCTTATTGATTATATGGCAGTTTAACGGTTTGCCGGGTATATGGAATAATTCTCAACGGCCCCGATAAACCCGACTCCATCTTTTCCTTTTCGCGCATGATGCTCCCGTCGTGCCACCATCGGGCGTCTTTGTTATCGATATTGTCGTCGAGAATATTCCAACTTGCCCGATTGATCAGCATGTTGGCTACAACTACCGTTATCGTATTGTTTCCCGCTTTCGCGAAAGTACCTATTTCGGCCCTGAACGGCCCCCACGGCAGGAACGTAACCGCTTGGCCGTTGACCCATATTTCGGCGAAATAATTCACTTTTCCGAGATCGAGAATCAGTCGTGTATCCGATTGCAGATATTCCGCGGGAATGTTCACCTCTTTCGTATACATCGCCCTTCCCGAATACCAATCCAATCCCGCTTTATCCCAACTCATCAACGGTTGCTCCGTTTTTCCGCACAACAGTTTGAGCGGATGCCGCAATCCGCAGGTTTCATCATCGGCGACAATGCGGATGGCGATATTGTTGCCGCTTTTCTTCATCAACTTTTTGATGTCGATCATGCTGCCCGCTTTTTCGACATTCACGAGCGTTCCGTTGACGTACAGCGCATACTTTCCCTTGATATCGGGCGTGCACACGGCGCTTGTTCCCGCCGGTATCGGTTGCCGGTACCATACTTTGATCGGATATTTCAACGCTTGCAGCGGATTTTCTATCCGGCCCCACGGCCCCATGTTCGGCAAAGCAAAACGAAATGCATCCGCCTTGCCCGATTTTTCCGTTGCCGCCTGCCAGCTTTCATCGGATCGGATCGGGATAACCTTGCCATTTTTCAGCGTTATCCGGCCTTGGAAAAGAATGCCTTTGGTTTCGGTCGTTTTAAATTCGAATGTGTTGTTTCCTTGTTGCAGAAACTTTGCGATATCGATCACTTTCGCAGTTTCCCGATTCCGGTCGGCGCCGGCCGATTGTCCGTTGATGAACAATTCGCAGCTTTTATCGGCAACAACGGCTATGGTGGCTTCTTTCACTTTATCGGACAAAAGAAAGTCCTTCGCGAAACTTTGATTTCCGCCCGCAAACTGAGGCAGATGAACGGTATTGTCGTAATAGCAAATCCACCAAGCATCCCAACCGCTCAAATAACGTTGCACACCGAGCTTCTTGTTGAATACGTCGCAGATTTTCACCCTCGTCCACTGCAAATCGTCGAAGTCGGCTGTCGACCATCCCGCTTTCACGCCTTGATTCGACGCGCGCTCCGCCCGGAACCGCATTACCGGCAGTTCGAGCGTGTCTGCATCCAACGTTGCGCTCCACTTGTAATCGAGCGCTTGAGGCGCAAGTTGAAATTGAAAGTCGCCGGTCAGAACGATTTCGGGAAGCGACCGATCGCTTTTGACGGTCGCCGTCAGCGTCCGGTCATTTGCCGTGCAAACCACCGTATTGTCCGCATTGCACCTTCCCCACCCTTCCACTTCAAGGTGTTGCTTGCCTTTGGTTATTTTGAAGCCTTCCAATTCGGACGATTTCACCAATCCGCCGGAATGATCGACATTTCCGGGCGCAAGCACCAAAAAGAAATTTTCGCGAGGACCGAAAGAAAGCATCATTTCCATCCGTCCTTCTTTTATCCGATAATTCTCGAAAGGCGTAATGTCGCCCGTTTCGGCATTCCAAACCGACGGAATCCCGACATCGCGAATCGAAACATGATAGGTTTCGGGGCTGTTCCGATCGTTGACAAAAAGAAAAACGTCCTTGTTTTCTGCCTTCCGGTGATGAAATCGAAAATGCCCGCTGTTGTCCGATTTTACGATAATATCGGGATCGACCCTGCCGGCGATGATTTCGGGCAGTTGATCAGTGAAACGGGTAAAAAAAGCAGCCCCGTTGCGCCGGCTCGTTTTGACGGTGTATTGGTCGGTCAGTTCCTTGTTCCAATGATGATATTCCTCGGGACGAAGCGCATGAGGCGGGAACCCGAAAAGCTCTTTCATCGCTTCCGCGACAAACAAGTCGTTCGGCGGGCCGCTTTCCGAAAGGCTCGGCAAAGTGGTCAAAGCGATAACCGTTCCTCCGTTTTCGACGAATGAATTGATTTTGCGAACGACATCCGTCCGAATGTATTGAATGGCGGGCAAAATCAATATGCCGTAATTCCCGCGTCCTATCTTTATCTTGCCGTCCGTAACCGTCGCTTTGGAAAACGATTCCGGATCGACGGCATTGTAATTAATGTGCTTTTCCAACAAAAACCGTTGCAGATTTTTGTAGTAAGAATCGTCGATGCCGTCGGGATAGCCGCCTTCCCACAGATCGGTCATCGGGTAAAGAACGGCAACATCGCACACTTCGCTTCCTTGCGCGATCATGTACGAGATTCTGCTGCCGAAATCGGCCAGCGGACGAAAATATTTCCAGTAGGGATTTTCGTAAAACCAGCTCGGCGGCCAATCCGATTGACTTTCGGGCGTATCGGTCGTGTAATGAAAGAGATGCGGCACCAGCATGTTGGCTCCGTAAACGCCGAGCATCGAGAATCCGTAACGATATTCCTCCAAAGGAATGGCATAGCCGCCGCTTCCCAAGGCTTCGACCATCACTCTTT
Source organism: Bacteroidales bacterium (assembly GCA_031547815.1). Taxonomy (GTDB): domain Bacteria; phylum Bacteroidota; class Bacteroidia; order Bacteroidales; family UBA4181; genus JAIRLS01. The sequence continues at coordinate 3,690 of JAVBRP010000206.1, forward strand.
TCCTGTCGAAAATATTGCCGATAGAACTGATTTGCTTGATATTGTACCAATCGACCATGCGGGGAAATCCGTAGCGGTAATCCTCGTTGTCCGCACCCGGAACCTGCAATTGCCCGATCGTGGAAAAATAGTCCGCTTCGCGCTTGTAGTGCACCAACTTTTCGGCCGTGTGTCCCGTTGCCCAGATATTGTGAGCACTGCACCAATCCGCATACTGCTTGAACCACGCCTTTACGTATAAATCTTTCACGACATCAAAATAATCGTATCGGACTTTCGACGATTTTTCGGGATCTTTGAAAATGACCAGCGGCAATAGTTCGTTCAAATCGTAACCCTTTATCTTCTTGAATTGTCGGAGAAAATCGTCCGTCCAAAACATATTACCCTCCATCTTTGAGTAATTCGCATATATTTCGTCAAAGAATATTCCCGGAATCGTGGTGCCGAAATGCTTTCCGTAACGTTTGAAATATTCCTCGTGCGTTATTTCGATAAATTTGGCAACAGCCGCGGAATCCAAATAATCGATCTGTCGGTGCGGATCGCTAACCCGGTCGAACGAAATGATCGCCCAACGCCCTTCGGGAGCATCCCATTGCCCGCCCGCCTTATCGGTAAGGTTAACCTGCGACGAAAAATCATAAACGCCTCTGTCGGAAATACGCCCGGCGAATACGGCTAACGGCTTTTGGTGAAAATTCAATCGGATTGTCTGAGGGCCGACCGCTTCCATTTTGGTGTAAAAAAGCGCCTTTTTGACAAATTCTTCGGGATTTGCGGCAACGGTCCGTCCTCCGGCGCTTCCGCTCGGCCATTTGTCCTCGTCGTACAAACAGGCTTGGAATCCTCTTGCCGCACTGTAAACGATCGCGGCGTCAAACGCTTTCCAATATCCTTCCGAGAAATAAGGCGTTGCGCTCTCGTCAAGCCCGGCACGAGGATGCAGAAATGCGCCTTTCACGCCCTTTTCCAGCATCTGATCGATTTGTCGGGTCATTTTTTCGGGCGTCAACGTTCCGTTCAACGACCAAAAGGGCAGCAAACTGTACTCGGCAGGCGGATTTTTAAAATTTTTCTCCAACTCGCCGGTTTGCCCGAAAACCCGGAAAGAAAAAGCCGCCATCAATAAAAGAAATAAACGCAATTTCATGATTGTTTTGACATTAAGGATATGTATCGATCGGATGACAAATTTTTGATTTGCACTTTGATTTTCAAGAATGACAAATGTAGAAAATATCTTTCGGTTTTGCATTTCACGCGGTTACGTTTTGTCCGGATTCCTTTGCGTCTTTGCGAGAGAATAATCACGCAAAGGCGCCAAGACGCAATGTGTAATTTTATACTGCGAGAAACATAATTCGATTTTATCCCGGCATTATATTTGTATACCATACGGTAT
>JAVBRP010000382.1:0-6805 GCA_031547815.1 Bacteroidales bacterium
TCACTCCGCGCGGCGGCATCAGCATTTATCCGTTCTGCAACCATGCCGCAGACGAACCGTTTTATCAAGAAATGCGACGTTATCGCCTGATGAATCACGATTTGAATCTTGCACACCCCGACCGGAATATCCGATAAAATGCTTACCTTATGAATTTTGCGATTATAGCGGCGGGCGAAGGCTCGCGACTGGCAGCCGAAGGAATCGATGTTCCCAAGCCTTTGGTTCCGATCGGCGGCGTACCGTTGATCGATCGGTTGATCGACATTTTTGTCCGCAACAATGCCGCGTCGATCAATGTGATCGTGAACTGCGAGAATCGCCGAACCGCCGATCATCTGCGAAAGAGGCGTTTGGAAGTTCCGTTGCATCTGGCGGTGAAATCGACGCCCGGATCGATGCACAGTTTGTACGAATTGAAGCCGTTTCTCCAAGGTGCGGATTTTTGCCTGACTACGGTCGATCCGGTTTTCCGTGAAAGCGAATTTACCGCTTATCTCGAATCTTTTCGTAACGCGGGCGACATCGACGGGCTGATGGCGGTTACCGATTTCGTGGACGACGAAAAGCCTTTGTATGTCGATGCGGATGCCGATTTGAATATTATCGATTTTTGCGATAGAAAACCCGACGGCGGCAAATATATTTCGGGCGGAATTTATTGTTTACGTCCCGCTACGCTGGATGTGCTCGAAATTGCCATGCAAAGCGGCGTGGTTCGTATGCGCGATTTTCAACGGCAATTGATCCGACACGGATTGAAGTTGAGGGCTTTCCCGTTTTCGAAAATAGTGGATGTGGATCACGCCGAAGACATCGCGAAAGCGAAAGAATTTATTTCGTGAAGTCGGCGGAGAGCCTGTCAAATTCAACTTCCAATTGTTTCATTCCCTTGCAATAATTCACAATGATCGGAAAATGTCTGATTTTATCGGCATCAATCATCAAATAAAAAGATTTATCTCTATTGTGAAAATTTTCTTCAAAAACAGCTATCCCTTTTTTTCGGTCAATTATATGAATAGTAAGCGTTCTATCATGCTGCCCGTAGGGTTTCGTTAAATAAAACCGAAAGGTTTGGTTGTCGATTTTTTCAAAATCAATCATCAAACTTGCATAAGGCCCTTCCGTCAAATATTCAATATATGTTGTGTCGGTAATACCGACTTTAAAATGATTTATAAAGTCCGAAGGACGGTAGGTATAGTACTTGTTTTTGAATTGGTAAAGGACAATCCATTTCAAGGGTAATCCATGAATCGTTTGCCGCTTTGGCGTAATACTGTTCTTTTTTAGGTATTCTAACGAATATTTATAGGTTTGGTTGTAAGTATCATCGTCGGCATCAAATTCGAAATGAGAAATTTCGTCATAAAATCGTGATGATTTATCGGTATCAATGAAAACAAAATGATAATATTCATCCGTTTTATTCCTCATCAAAAAGAGCGTGTCATTGACTATTGTTTCTTGCAAATTCCAATATGTGTTCAAAGAAAGTGTTTTTAGAGTGTCCTGCGCGTCAACTTTTTCATTGACAATATCTTCCGACTGATAACCATGCGCTTTTATGCCGATACATAATGTTATTGAAGCAAACAAAAGAATTTTTGTAAGAATTGATGTCGCTTTCATTTGTTGTCTAAAAAAATTGATAGGTCTTTCCGTAAAGGCTATTCACCGAACGAAATATACGGTTCGATTTTATCGGCTTCTTCGCGTGTCAAAATATTGTTGCGGACAAGCTCGTCCAAACCGTTGATGCGGCCTTGCAGCTTTTTGTAATTCAGAATCCCCTTTGTTTGCTGTTCGCCGATGTACGGATGGCTTACCAAATCTTTGAATGTAGCCGTGTTGATCGCGATTTTCCGTATGAGCGACCGGTCAGCCGAAAGTTGCGGCGTCAGTTTCTCGACCAACTCGGGTTTTATTCCGTACACTTCGCTCAACTGCGCCGCATCCGCAAAGCCGCCGATGCGATTCCTGTACTTGACGATACGCGACGCCAGCACGGGGCCGATACCCGACAAGCGCGTCAATTCGCTGCTGTCGGCAACGTTAAGGTCTATGTGAACGAGGGTTCGAGCGGGAATGTCGGCAACCGGCGCATTCTCTTTTGCAGGAACGGTTTCGGGTTGTTTTTCGGGTTGTTTTTTCGACGAGGAGGCTTCTCCCGCAATAAGAATGTACGGTTCCAGCAACTTGTATTGCGTCACCGACACGGTATACAGTTTTCCCACATCTTCCTTTTTCCTGAAATGCCCGCCTTTGGCTTGGTAGTTTCTGATCGTTCGTATCTGTCGGCTTGTCATTCCGAGCCGTTCCCAATCCTTATCGGTAGCGGTGTTCGGGTCGAAATAGAAAAGTTCCGCCGTCAAACGGCCCGCATCCGTCGGTTCGACGGACGCAATTGATTTTGCTGCCTGCACCGAATCGACGGCTTGCCGAAACAGTGCAATTTCGTTCTCATAAGCGCTTGTGTCGGGAGCTTGGTGCTTTACCCAATGCGGCAGGCATAACCGGACGATCAACACCAATAAAATACATCCGCACAGTCCTGCTATTCCGTAACGTTCAGCCCGCGAAAAACCGGCATATCTTTTTGGAAACGATTTCCAAGACATTCCGTTTATTCATCAAACCCGCTGTCGGTCGACGCAACGTTGTCCGGATTTTCGTCGTCCTTGCCGCCGTAGTCGGGGGTATCGGAGTCGTCGGCGTCATTCGAACCGCCGAATTGTTTTTCAAACTCTTCTTCGGTAAGGTTGTCGATTTTTACGTCAACTTTTACCAAATAACTGGTATCTTCAAGATCGATGGTGATTGCATGAAAAAAATCACCGCTCGGTTTTTGAACCTTGATGACGGCATCGCCATACCCTGCCGGATACTTTTCTTTGATGGCTTGCAACACCTCAACCGGACAACTCTTATAACTTACGACCAGTCGTTTCTTTTGTACCATTGCTTAATGAATTGACAATAATAATTATGTTGAACAAATAAGGTTTTGAAAATTTCGGCAATGTAAATACAAATTTTCCGTATTTCAAAGCGGCAAAATAAAATTTGATGCGATATATAGCATATTTCTTGAAGCCATTTTATTAATATGGTGATAATTAATTTTATACTGCTTATGTTGCGGAATTGATTATCGGTCGAAAAAATCAATTTTGAGTCCGCCTCGAAAAGTCTTTTACCCCTGAATGACCTCGTCGAGCTTGCCATTGCAGGGCTGCGGTTCCCCAAAAGGGGACTTTCGCAAAGCGCGGTATACCGAGATTTAGGGGTCGGGGGTAAAACAACGCTATAGATACTTTTCGGAGCCGGCTCAATCCTTCCGTTTCCGGAACAGACTCATCAAGGCCGGCAGCCAACGGAAATAAAGCGCGACAAAGAAAAAGATATTGAAACACCACACCACGATAACATTGACCGCTAACGTGGAGTAATATTTGCCGAAAAATTGCTTGTCGGGCGCGTAGAACTGCGCTTTGACGAACGGTTGTTCGGGGTCTTTGTATATGGGATGATAGTTTTGCAGCAAGCGACCTTTGTATTCGATCAAACGATAGGTCTCGTTGCTGTTTTTCACCATGTTGCCCAAACTTTGGTTGTAGTAACGCGATTTGAGATTGTACAGGCTGTCGGGGTTGACGGCGGCGATTTCGGCCATCAGTTGATTTTTCCGGTCGGCCGATTTGTTGTACAACACGGTGTAGTATCGCGACAGTTGGTCGAAGTACGTCGATGTTTCTTCCAGCAGCCCGGCGGAAACTCCTTCGGCGGCGGCTTTTTCGCAAAACGAAGACCGTACCGTCTGTTGCTGCCGGTTTTCTGCCGATATTTCATTGCAAAACAAGGTCAACGTTTTTTCGTTTATCGGATTTCCTTTATCGACATCGAATTTCATTTCGCCCAACTTGTTTTTCATCTCCACCAGCCAATAGTTTTTTTGGAACTCGGCGATGCTCATGTTTTTTTCGTAAGGATATACGATCTTTTCGTATTTGTTGTTCATGAATTGTTCCACCGCCAACGCCTCGAAGGCCCATCGTGCGGCAACCAATTCGCCGTACCAGGGGACGGCTGCAGGCGACGATATGTCGGGGTTTATTTTTTCGAAACGCAGCAGAACGCCGCTGAGCATCAATTGCGGGATGACGATGAACGGGATGAGGATGTAGATGGTTACTACCGATTTGAATGTGTCGGAGATGATCAGGCCCATCAGATTGGCGCATGCCCACGCCGAAAACAATACGAGCCAATAGGCGAAGGCCATTCCGCTGATTTCGATGACGCTGTTCCCTACCCAAACGAACAGCGCGGCTTGAATGGCGGAGATGACGAAAAGCACCAGTGTCTTCGAAACCAGATAGCTTCCCCGACTCAAATTGAGGAAGGCTTCGCGTTTCAGCATTTTACGGTCTCTGATGATCTCTTCGGCGCTCACCGACAGGCCGATGAATATGGCGATGATGACGGCCACAAAGATGTATATCGGAACGTTTTCGTTCAACCCGAAGGTATATTTTCCGTCGGATACATTATAATAACGGATGATGTAGGAAAGCAGCAACGCCAGCAGAGGCGCTTCGAGCAGACAAACGGCGATGTACTGCAGATCTCCGGCTTTTGTGTAGATGTTGCGTGTGGCGTAGACCAAAAACTGTTTCAACCGCGACGGCCGATTGGGTGTTTTGCACAACAGGCATTCTTTGGAATGTTCCACTTTCGGTTTTTCGACTTTCGGGCTTTTGGCAAATGCGTCGAACCACTCTTTGGGCGAGGTGCGGCGCACGTCCGTCGCCTGGCCCTGTTCGTCGAGAACGCGGGCTTCCACGATGTTGAAAATCTGTTCGGGGTTGACATTTCCGCATTCGGGGCATTCGCTTGTATCGCGATTCGCCTGTTTGGTTTGCGATTTGAAATACAGAACGGCGTCCACCGGGTTTCCGTTATAGATCAGATACCCGCCTTGATCGAGAACCAGCAAGCGATCGAACATCTTGAAAATGTCGGACGAGGGTTGGTGGATGACCACGAAAACCAGCTTCCCTTTCAGCGCAAGCTCTTTGAGCAGCACCATGATATTATCCGAATCGCTCGAAGAAAGCCCCGAAGTCGGCTCGTCGAGAAACAGAACGGCCGGCTGACGGATCATTTCCAAAGCAATGTTGAGCCGTTTCCGTTGCCCGCCGCTGATTTTCTTGTTCAACGGCGATCCGACCTTCATGTTGCGGATTTCGTACAGCCCGAGGTCGCGCAGCATGTCTTCCGTTTTTTTCCGGATTTCTTCATCCGAATGATTTCCGAAACACAATTTGGTGTTGAAATACAGATTTTGGAAAACGGTCAATTCCTCCACCAGCAAATCGTCCTGTGTCACATATCCGAAAAGACGCTCCGTCGTTTTGCACGCCTCGTGAATATCGTTGCTGTTCAGAATGATATGCCCTTTGGTCGGTTTGTACAATCCCGTAAGGACGCCCAGCAGGGTCGACTTGCCGGCTCCGCTGCCGCCCATGATCCCGACGATATTTCCCGAAAATATTTCAAAGTTGATCGGGTGCAGGCCGATTTTTCCCTCCTCGAAGACGTATTCCGCATCGCGAACCTCAAAAAGCATGGGGGGGGATTGCGTGCCGAGATAAAAACAATTGACGATGTCGCTGTAATAGACCGGTTTGATTTGCGGATTGCGGATGCTGCATCCGTAATTGAGCACGTACACATTGTCGTTGCTCATTTCCTGACTGTTCAGGAACATTTCCTTATCCCCCTCGTAGCGGCCGACATACATGTTGACGCTCTGCACGTGCAATACAGCCAAGTTGTCCGACATTCCTTCGCGATACAAATGCCGGCACGCTTTTTCGTTAGCCTCATTATTGTTGATCAGCAACAGATTGGGCGAATCGGGAATAAAGTCGACGGGAAGTATCACAAAATAGAGAATCTCCGTAAGCTCGGTGTTCTCAAATTTAAACGCCTGCGCAACGGTTTCCACAAATTCCTGCTCGAATTCGGATATGGTGCTGTTCGAACCGTGCCCGGACTTGATGAAACTGAGCAACAGTATGAGCAGCGTAAGTTTTTGCCGCTGCGTCAATTCCTTGTTGATTTGCGAACAAATGACCAGCAGCTTGACGGAGCTTGACGAGGTATGTTTTTGATGTTTCTGCCGATCTTTATATTTTTCTTGATATTGATCGTAGTAATTGTCAAAAAGTTGAATGTATTCACGGGCAAGTTCCCTGTTCAGTTGTTTTCGCAGGAAACCCTCCACCACCTTGCGTCTCTCGGAAATATCGCTTTCCGGACGCGAAATGATAGCAAACAGTTGCATCAAAGCTCTTAAAATCAACTCACTCATGAATGTCCTGTAATAAAGTTTACCAATCCGTTAATTGTTACGTCAGGCAAAAATACGAAAATAGTTGATGTTTGTTTCATTTTCTTCCCTTTTTGTCATGATTCGACAACGAAATTAACACGATCAAAAATTCCCGGTTCAATCAATTATGTTTGACGTCCCGCAGATGGCGCATATTTGCGCAGATTTAACCTTCTGCAATGATCCGCGCTATCTGCGGGAAAAACGGGGGTGTTATTTTGTCTTCATCCCTTAAACGCCGAACGGCGACTTGGCCGCGCGAGGCATAAGTTGTGCTTCGCGTCTTGGCGTCTTTGCGAGAAAATAATCACGCAAAGGCGCCAAGTACAAAATCATCCCGCATGAAGTGTAACATATTTTTTATCCCGATCCTTCATCATGCAACTGCAAACCGAACAGTAA